>JAITHY010000227.1 GCA_031279715.1 Verrucomicrobiales bacterium
GAGTTGACGGGAGGCGCTGATGCTGAGAATCGGGAGATTTTGCGGGAAACGTTTTACCGTTCGTGCATGGCGTGTTATTTGCAGGCGCTGACGCGGAACATGATGGTGACGGATGGCAATTTGGCGGATCCTCCTTTTTGGTTGAGCGAGGGGTTGACGCAACTGATGATGAAGTCGCGCCATGAGGAATATGGCAAAATCGCGCGGTATTACCAAAAATTGCGCGGGCTGCCAGCATTGGAGCAGGTGCAAAATTGGGAGGGGTTCAGCGATGGTTTTTTGGAGTCGCGCTGGCGGCAGACGTTCGCATATTGGCTGGTGAAATTCGCGACCAGGGAAATGGCGTCGCGCCAGGCGCTGACGCTGTGGTTGCAGTCCGGGAACTATGCGCAAGACCATTCCTTTTTGGCGGCGAATTCGCGTAATGAAAATTGGTGGACGGACAGTGTCAGCGATGCGCCGAATTTTGCCAGACATTACGATTGGGATGAGACGCTGACGTTGTTCGAGCAACACAAACAAATCAAGGTGACGCTGAAGCCGACAAAATCGGGCGAGGAGGGGCGGCAGGAGAGGCTGTTCATCGGGGATTTGCCGGAGCCGCGGCGGTTGGCGACGATTGTGCCGGTGCGCGAGAAGATTGACGCGCTGGCTGAGTTTCAGCTAAGAGCGCATCCGGCGTGGATGAAGATTATCGAGTATTATCGGTTGACGCTGGAGTTGTGGTTGACGGGGGATCAGGAGGAATTCAAGAAGTGTATTGAAGCGTCTGGAGAGCAGGAGCGGAAGGTCAGCGCGTATATGACGCTGGTGGCGGATTATATGGATTGGGTGACGGTCAACGTGGTGGTTGACTTGAACAGCGGCAAGGTGCCAAGCCATGCCAAGATCGCGCGAGGGTTGATTCGCGAAACCGCTGACAGTGAGGGGAAATAAACCCGTCACAGTGACTGCGGGATTTTTTCGAGGACGTAGCACTCAATGACATCGCCTTCAAGATAGTCGTTGAAATTGCCGAGGCGGATGCCGCATTCCATGCCGGCGCGCACTTCGCTGACATCGTCTTGGAAGCGCTTGAGCGTTTGAATGGCGCCGTCGTAGATGTGTTGTCCTTTGCGGAGGACACGGGCGCGTCCGGAGCGGGTGATGCGTCCGTTTTCCACCAGACAGCCGGCGACGGGGTATTTGGTGAGGTCGAAAACTTTTTTGACCAGAGCTTTGCCAGCGTGACTTTCCCGCGTTTCGGGTTCGAGCAAGCCCGCCATCGCCTCTTTCACTTGGTCGATGAGTTCGTAGATGATGCTGAAGAGTTTGATTTGCACTTCCTCGCGCTTGGCCGCGGTGGCGGCGGCGTTGTCGGTTTTGGTTCCGAAGCCGATGATGACGGCTTGGGATGCTTTGGCGAGCAGAACATCGTTGACGGAGATGGGGCCGGCGGCGGTGAGGACGAAGTTGAGTTCAACTTTTTCCCCGGGAATTTTTTTGAGTGATTCAACGATGGCTTCGAGCGAGCCTTGCACGTCGGTTTTGAGTACGACGTTCAGCGTTTTCTTTTGACCTTCAGCGATGTTGGCAAAAAGATTTTCGAGCGTGACGGCCCGTCCGGTGCCGAGTTTGGTCATGCGGTCAGACGCGGTGCGTTCCTCGGCGACCTGGCGGGCTTCGCGTTCGTTGCGCATGACGATGAATTCCTCACCGGGCGAGGGGCTGCCATTGAAGCCGAGCACGCGGACGGGAGTGGACGGCCCGGCGGATTTGATGGTATTGCCTCGGTCGTCGATGAGGGCTTTGACTTTGCCCCAATACGGTCCGCAGATGAAGGCATCGCCGATTTTTAACGTGCCGTGTTGGATGATGATGGTGGCGTTTGGACCTCGTCCGACATCGATTTGGCTTTCAATGACCGCGCCGCGGGCGGAGCCTTTGGTATCGGTGCGGAGTTCGAGCATTTCCGCCTGGAGCAGCAAGGCGTCGATAAATTCGTTGATGCCGGTGCCTTTGGTGGCGGAGAGGGGACAGCAAAGTGTGGTGCCGCCCCAGTCTTCGGGTGCGAGACCTTTTTCCTGGAGTTGGCCTTTGACGCGGTCAATGTTGGCGCCGGGCAGGTCGATTTTGTTAATGGCCACCATGATGGCGAAATGGTTGGGGTTCGCCGCTGACGCCGCCTTGGCGTGGGAGATGGCTTCCAGTGTGGTCGGCATCAGTCCATCGTCAGCGGCGACGAGAATGACGGCGATATCGGTGACATTGGCGCCGCGCGCGCGCATGGCGGTGAAGGCTTCGTGACCGGGGGTGTCGAGGAAGGTGAGTTTGTGCCCGTTATGCTCGACCATGTACGCGCCGATGTGTTGCGTGATGCCGCCCGCTTCACCGGCGGCGACGCGTGTTTTGCGGATGGCATCAATGAGCGAGGTTTTGCCGTGGTCGACATGCCCCATAACCGTGATGACTGGCGGGCGCAATGGCAGCGTAGTCGCTTCTTCTTCCGGCAACTCTTCGATGACCGGCGGATTTGGCGGAATTACAATGACTTGCTCGACATTGTGAACGCCAGCGCCTTTTTCGCGGCGCTCGACTTCGAATTTAAAGCCCTTCGCCTTGCAAATTTTCGCCGCCACCTCGTCCTCGATTTTTTGATTGAGCGTGGCGAAGATATTCATCTCCATCAACTGATGGACAACTTGGAAGGGTTTTAACCCCAGCTTTTCCGCCAGTTCCTTGACGATAATTGGCGGTTTCATCATGATGACCACAGGCTCTGGCACGGTGGGTTCGGGTGGCGGCGTGACAGTCAGCGTGTCTGGGGTCGTTGACTCTTCTTTTTTCGCGTTTTTGGGTTTTGCGGAGGCTTTTGATTTGGCGGGAGCGTCAGAGGCCTTTTTGAGCGCGGGCTTTTTTGCCGGAGACTTGGCGGCAGCAGGTTTCTTTGCCTTGGTTGTTTCCGCGGCGTCGCCGGATTTTTTTGTCGAGTCAGCAGCCATAAATAATTAGGTGGTCGCGCCTCCCTTGGAGACGGTTGCCTTTTCCAAAATTGATTTGATAACGTCCGCTGACAGTGAGGGAATCGCCTCCTGAATGTCAGCGGCTTCGGTCTGTTCCAAAACCTCAATGTTCGGGAATCCGGACTTTACCAGCAGCACCGCGGTCTCGTTGTCGATGGCGAGTTGCCTCATCAATTTTTGCGCGGCGTTGGCGAATTTGTCCTCAAAGGTTTGCTCTTGATTTTCTTCGCGGTCAATGTCGATTTCCCAGCCGGTCATTTTCGCGGTGAGGCGCGCGTTCTGTCCGCGTCGGCCAATGGCGATGGAGAGGTTTTCCTCGTCAACCGTGACTTTGACGCGCTTGCCTTCCTTGTCAATGGTGAGATGCTTGAGCTTTGCGGGTTTGAGCGCCTCAATGACCAAGTCGCGGATATTGTCCGACCAGCGGAACAAATCAATTTTTTCATTGTTCAACTCGCGAACAATGTTTTTTACCCGGGTCCCGCGCAAGCCGACGCACGCGCCCACGGGATCGACTTTCTCGTCGCTCGACCACACGGCAATTTTGGTGCGATAGCCCGCCTCGCGCGCGAGCGATTTGATTTCCACTGTGCCGTCGTGCAATTCGTTCACTTCAAGCTCAAACAAGCGGCGCACGAAATTCGGATGGCTGCGCGACAAAATAATTTGCGGCC
Source organism: Verrucomicrobiales bacterium (assembly GCA_031279715.1). Lineage (GTDB taxonomy): Bacteria > Verrucomicrobiota > Verrucomicrobiia > Methylacidiphilales > JAAUTS01 > JAIRPN01. The sequence continues at coordinate 3,677 of JAITHY010000227.1, forward strand.
CCCGCAAGGCGGGGTCAACAGTCACAACCAGCGCGCGAATGCGTTCGCCCGGGGAATATTCCTCCGTCGGCACGCGCTCTTTGGCCGGCATGATGGCCTCGAACTTGCCGAGGTCAATGATAACGTCGGAGCGCTCAAACCGCCGTACGATGCCGGTGACGATGTCGCCGACGCGGTCTTTGAACTCGTCAATAATCATGCCTTTTTCGATGCTGCGGACACTTTGGTTCAATGTTTGCTTAAACACTTGCGCCGCGATGCGGCCCAACTCGGCGGGCGGAATTTCCATCTCCACCAAGTCGCCAATCTTGGTGAGTGGGTTCTTGGCGCGCGCCTTGATGAGCGGGATTTCGTCGTAAGCGCGGGGCGAGGTGACTTGCTCCACCGCTTTTACGCTGGCGTAGGCTTGGATGCGCCCGCTCTTGGCGTCCATTTGGACGCGGATGTCGCGGGTGACGCCGAAACTTTTTCTGGCGGCGGAAATCAAGGCTTGTTCAATCGCCTTAATCATCACGCTCCGGCTAATGCCTTTTTCCTTCTCCATGTAATCGAGAACCGCTGAAAATTCCTGACTCATATCGTATATCTTTCCAAAACTTGGTTGCGGGAAAAAAAAAGTGGAAACCGAAACGGATTCCACTTTGTCTAGTCCCGCTTGTAAAACCATTGGCAGCATAGAGAAATTTGCCGATAGGTCAACCCCTTAAATGTGATTTTACGAAAAAATTAAGAAAAAAAGGCCGCTGACGGTGGTAAATTAGGGATAAATTAATAAAAATATAATGACAGGATTTATGCTGTTTTGCAAGAAACTGATTTTTAATTGGTTATGAGTTGATTTGCCGGATGGCTTCGTAGAGGACGATGCCAACGCTGGTGGCCAGGTTGAGGCTGCGCGCCGCCGGATTTGCCATGGGAATAGTCAGACAACGGTCAGCGTCAGCGGCGAGCAGACTTGCGGACAAGCCTTTGGTTTCGCGTCCGAAGACCAGGTAGTCGCCGTCGTGAAAGCGGACGGCGGTGTAGGGGCGGGCGGTTTTCGTCGTCAGCAGAAACATCCGGGCGCCGCTGACAGTCACACTTGCGGTGAAAGTTGGCCAATCTCGCCAAGTTTGCCAGTCGACGAGTTGCCAGTAATCCATGCCGGCGCGCTTGAGTTGTTTTTCATCAAGTGAAAAACCGAGCGGTTCAATGAGGTGCAGCTTGCTGCCGGTGGCGGCGCACAGGCGGGCGATGTTGCCGGTGTTGGGCGGAATTTCGGGTTCGACTAAAACGATATGAAACATGGCATTCAGGATAATTTTTGAGATTGTTTGGATGGGGTTCGCTGAGCGGCTGTTTTATAAAAAACCTTGTGCAAATACAGGCCGTGCGCGGGCGCGGTGTTTGGCGCGACGCCGCGGCATTTGGCGTTGAGGATTTGCCTGGTCTCGCTGGCGGTGAGCCGGCCCAAGCCAACTGTGACAAGCGCGCCGACGATGTTCCGCACCATGCGGTACAAAAATCCCGCGCCGCGCACGCTGACGGTGATGAGCGGCCCGTTGACGCTGACGCTGACGTGCGTGACGCGCCGCACCGTGGTCGCGCGAGCATAGCCCGGATTGCTGGTGAAGGACGCGAAATCATGTTCGCCGACGAACAGCCGCGCGGCTTTTTTCATTTCCGTGATGTTCAGCGGGCGCGGAATGTGCCACGAGCGGTTGATTTCAAACGGGTCTTGGAACGGATGGTTGCAAATGCGATAGCGGTATTCCTTGCCTTTGGCGGAGAAGCGGGCGTGGAAGTCATCGTCAGCGTATTGCGCGCGAGTCACGCGGATTTGCGGCGGCAGGTGATGATTCAACGCGGCTTGCAACGCTGACAGTGACTTGAATTTTGCCGCCGCCTTGAAGTGGGCGATTTGAGCGTCAGCGTGCACGCCGGAGTCGGTGCGGCCGGAGCCGTGCAGCGTGATGCGCTCGCCCCAGCAACGCGCCAGCACGCGCTCAAGGTGGCCTTGTACGGTGGCGGGGTTGGCCTGGATTTGCCAGCCTTTGAACAACGTGCCATCGTAGCTGACGGTCAGTTTGTGATTGCGAATTTTCATCGGGGCGGGAAGTCCAGGTATGATTGTAATATTACGCAGGCGGAGTTGCTGTCGATGAGATTTTTTTGTTGACGGGAATTTTTGCCCGCTTCGTGCAGGCGGCGGGAGGCTTCGACGGTGCTGAGGCGTTCGTCCACGTTTTTGATTTCCACCGTCAGCGACGCGCGCAATTGCGCGGTGAATTTTTTGGCTTTTTCCGCGGACATTCCGTAACTGCCGTCCATATTGCGGGGCACTCCGATGATGATGAGGGTGGCATTTTTTTCCACGGTCAGCGCGCGGAGTTGCCCGGCGATTTTTTTGATTGAGCCGTTGTTGGCGATGAATGGCAGCGGCGAGGCGAGCGTCAGCGTTTCGTCGCTGATGGCGACGCCGATGCGTTTGTCGCCGTAATCAAGCGCGAGGTAGCGGCTCATGATTGGTGGGTGGCTTTCACCAGCGGTTCGACAAAAGCGCGGACTTTTTCGCCAAGATCGGCGTCCTGTCCCAGGCTGGCGATGTGGTTGACAATCGCGCTGCCGACGATGACTCCGTCGGCGATTTTGGCGATGGCGGCGGCGTGTTCCGGTTTTGACACGCCGAATCCGACACACACCGGCAGCGGGCTGGCGGCGCGGATTTGCGAGATGTGCGCCGCAATGTCAGCGGCGACTTGGTCCTGCATTCCGGTCACGCCCGCGCGCGAGACGTAATAAATGAATCCCGACGCTGACGGTGCGATTTTTTTGATGCGTTCGGTTGGCGTGGTGGGTGTGACGAGCGTGATGCGTTTCAATTTGCCGGCGGGAAACTCGCGCTCGGCATCCTCCGGCGGCAGGTCGAGAATGAGCACGCCGTCCACGCCGCTGTCGGTGGCGAGTTTTGCGAAGTGGTCCATGCCGAGGTGGAAAATCGGGTTGTAATAGGTGAACAATACAATGGGGATGGCGCTGACGGCGCGGATTTTTTTCACCGTGTCGAGGATGCCGCTGACGGTGGTGCCGCTGGCGAGCGCCCGTTGCGCGCCGAGTTGGTTGACCATACCGTCAGCGAGCGGGTCGGAGAAGGGGATGCCGAGTTCGATGAGGTCAACGCCCGCGCGCTCCAAGCCGCTGACGATGTCCACCGTGCGTTCCAAATCCGGATCGCCCGCCACGACGTAGGCGATGAAGGCTTTTTTTCCGGTCACGGTCAGTGTGTTAAACAGTGTGTCGATTCGATTCATAATATTCAGCAATAAACTGCAAACCTTGCAGGGTCAGCAGTGGATTTACTTCCTTGATAAAAGCGGTTTTTTTTGCGATTAGCGGGGCGTGGCCGCCAGTGGCGATGACGGTGATTTTTTTGCTTTTTAACTCGCGGCGGATGGCTTCAGTCACGCCGCGAATCAAACCGCGGTAGCCGATGATGGCGCCGATGCGCATGGCTTCTTCCGTGCTTTTGCCGATGGCGTGGGAGGGTTCGCCGAGGGTGATGCCCGGCAATAGCGCGGTTTTTTCGTGCAGGTAGTGCGTCATGGCATTGAGTCCCGGCGCGATGACTCCGCCAAGATATTCCTTGCGTTTGGAAATGATGTCGAAGGTGACCGCTGTGCCGGAGTCAACGGCAATGGCGGGCAGGGGGTATAAGCGCGCGGTGGCGACGGCGTTGGCGATGCGGTCGGCGCCGATGGTGCGCGGGCGCGGATATTTCAACGTGATGGGCAGCGGGAGGCGGTCGCTGACGATGAGCAATCGCCGTCCGCGCCAGACTTTTTTCGTCACCGTCAGCGCCTTGGGCACGACGCTGGCAATGACGGTCAATCTGGGGAGATATTTTTTCTCCACCCGCTCCAGTGCGCTGACGGTGAGTTTGGGGGTTGCGACGCGGCCGGCAAGTCGCAGCCGCTGACCGTGAACCACGCCGAACTTGGTCCACGAATTACTGATGTCGATCACCAACAGCGGTTGCATGATTTATTTCTTTTTTGCCGTTTCTTTTTTCATCGGCTGGTCGCTGGCGCAACGGAAACCCAGGGAGGTGGTCTTTGAGCCTTCGAGCAACAGTTGCGTGCGATTGTACGAGTTCGGCACCAATTGCGGGCTGGTGAAATTGGCTCCTTTGGTGGAACGGCGCTCTTGGTTGACATCCTTCAACGGGCCAAGTTCCGGGCTGAAATCCACCCATTCGCTGACGTTGCCCGCCATGCCGATAATACCGAACGGGCTTTTGTCCGCCGGGAAAGAATCCACAATTTGAGGTCCCGGCCAGCGGTTTTTTTTTGCGCGGATCAAGTCCGGATAGGCGTTGCAAATTGTATTGTCCGGTTGGTAGTCCGTCTTGTAATCTTTGCCCCACGGGTAGGCGAAGTTGTCGTTGCCTGACGCCGCGCGCTGCCATTCAAGTTCCCTCGGCAGGCGTTTCCCCGCCCACTTTGCGTAGGCATAAGCGTCAATGTAATCAATGTTGAATACCGGCGTGTCACGTGTGATGCGGTTGCTGCCGTAAGTCCGCTGCGGGAATGTTTTGCGCAATGCCCGCTGGATGTTTTTCCAGTCCAGAGGCTCGAAATCCTCCTTGGAATATTTCGAGTCGGCTGGCAGATATTTTTCATGCGCCTTTGGATCTTTTAACTTTTCCTCCTCCATGGCCTTCAGGAATTTTTCATACTCGCCAATGGTGACTTCGTATTGGTCGAGATAAAATTTGCCAATCTCCGCTGTTTGCAGTTTTTTTTGCGTGTCGTAAAACTGCACCGTCCCCGCGGGGATTTCAATCTGCTGGCTCAAATCCCGGCCGGGCACGTCAATCAGCATCAGCACCACGTTCAGCAAAATCACCAGCACCAGCGCGCCCACCGCCCCCGCCGCGATGCTCATCACCAGCCATGAGTTTTTTCGCGCCTTTGTCACTTCTTGCTTGGCTTTCACCGCGCTCTTGCGCTCCGCCACCTTTTTGACCGGCGCCAGCGCCAGGTTGGTTTGCTCGGCAACCCCGATGACACTGGCAAAGTCGGCCTGTCCCCTGTCCATGTTGTCAAGTGCCTGCCGCAACCGCGCGTCGATGGGGGGCAGCGGGGCGATAAAGGGCCGGATGATTTGCGCCAGTCTGCGCAATTCCTCCCGCGCCTCCGGCATCGGCGAACCCGCTGGCAATGCGGTGTTCACCAGCCGGATTGTGCCTTCCGGAGAAAGGGTGATGTGGCCGGCGTTAATCGGCTGGTAAGGAATGTTCTTTTCGTGCAAGTGCGCCAGTGTTTTGGCGACGGTGGCGACGATGCCCGCGATGAGCCGTGAGTTAAGCGACACTTTCTGCAAGCCCAATTGCAACAAGCTCGTGTCGGTCACCGGTTCTTGCGCGACGTATTGCCGCCCGTCTGCCGAGTTCTCCTCGTAGATGGAGTAAATTTGCGGGAAGACATTCCCCGCCCACGCTGACGCTGTGGCGGAAAACGCGGAGCGTTGCGCATCATCAGCGTGCGGCGGCAAGACGGTCAGCTGCACTTCGCGGTTGATGGCGGGTTGGAAGGCGTGGTAAACGCGCCCCAGATAGTTCTGTCCCGCGAATTGCCGCAACTGATATGCCCCCAGTTCCGTCCCTCGCAAATCCTCCGACAGCGAAGCCACGGCGGTGAGCACCTCGTTGTCATCCTGCGAGCGGACTTGCGGGATGGGGAAATATGCCGACGCCGGCAAATCGCTGACGATGAGAAACGCGAGATGCGGGTAACTATGCGACAGGCTTGGCAAAATATCCGCGATGTTATGCTCGTTCCAAACCAAGGAAATTAACACCACCGCCTTCTCCGCCACCGTCGGCAAATGCGAGTACAACTCCTCCAGCCCTGGAATGATTTGCACCTGTGCGTTGGCATCCCAATCGCAGATTAATTTTTCCAAACGCCGGGATATTTGCGGGTCGGGAAACACCACGCAATACAAATTGGGCAGTACAGTACTCATAATGTTCTCTCATGCTCCCCGAAGTTGGGCGCGAGAGCAACCATAATTCTTGGGCGTGTGTTAGGTTATAACAATTTTTCCGGGATGCGCGGCAGGAGTTGTTTGATTTCTTGCGCGCGGTCTTTGTGGCAAACCAGCACGGTGTCGGCGGTTTCCACCACGACCAAGTTTTCCACGCCGCACAGGGCGATGTGCCGTTTGTCGCTGACGATGAGGTTGTTTTTGGCGTCGTGCAACACGGCTTTGCCACGGATGGCGTTATTGTCAGCGTCCCTGGGCAAATGCGCCGCCAATGAT
>JAITHY010000020.1 GCA_031279715.1 Verrucomicrobiales bacterium
TTGCCCAGGCCCTCTCCGCTGAAGTCCACGTAAGCCTGCCTGCCGGACGCGAGCGCGACGTGGCCGCCCTTGGCGACGATGAGTCCGGAGTTTTCCACCCCCGGCGCGACGAGATACGCGAAGCCATTGTCAGCGACCTTGATGCTGCCTCGGTTGATGACATAGGAGAGTTGCGCGGCGGGGTCTTGCGCGAATTGGAAATTGCCCGCCATGAAATCTTCGTTGCGGATGTTCAGCGTGCTCGCCATCAAGCCGGCGACGTCCACGCGCGCACCGGAGCCGAAGAGGATGCCGTTTGGGTTGACGAGGAAGACGCGGCCGTTGGCGTTGAGCGCGCCGAGGATTTGCGAGGCTTCCGCGCCGGTGACGCGGTTCAAAATCGCCGCCGCCGCGCCGGGCTGGAGGAAGTTGACGGTCTCGTGCGCCTTGATACCGAAGCTCTGCCAGTCAATGACCGCCTTGCCGGTGGTCTGGTTGATGGTGGTGGTGTTGCCGCTGACGCTGACATTCGCGCCGCCGGCGCTGACGCTGCCGCCGCTGGGCGCGGCGAGCACCACGCCTGGCGGGAAGGCAATCAACGCGCTCATGAACGCCGCCAGTGCTGAGCGATAGAGAGAAGGTTTCGACCACTTGATAAAAAAGCGGTGATTGATGCGATTGAGGTTGGTTTTCATGGGTTTGTCTCCAGTTGTGTTTTTTATTTTTTAATCAGAAGCTGTATCGCAGTTGCCCGTAGAAATAGACGCTGTCACCGCGCCGGACGCCGACCGGGAAGGCCACGTCAAAGCGCACATCAAGACCGGTGAAAATTTGCGAACGCAGACCCGCGCCGGCGCCGGAGATGCCGCGGTGTTTCTCCTGCCCAATGATGGGGTGGCGCAGGAAGACCTCGCCATGGTCGAAGAAGGCGGCGAGTTGCAAAAGGGACGGCTTGCTCGCCAGCGGGGAAAAACGCAGCTCGGCGTTGACAACAAAACCGTCGTCACCGGAGAACACCGAGGCGGGCTGGCCGCGCACGCTGTTCGCGCCGCCGAGGTAAAGTTGCTCGCCGGCCACCAGCGGGTCGAGGAAGTATTGGGCGTTGAAGTTCAGCAAGCCGTAGAGTTGCGGATGAAAACTTTGCAGACGCATGAGGCCGAGGGCGAACTTGCTGAAATTATCATCGGCGCCGGAGTAAGAGCGGCTGGAGAGTTTGTGCTCATCGGGCATGCCGCCGAGATTGTGGCCGAGGCCCTGGTGCAGGTAGAGGGAAACGAACGTGCGGCCAAGGCGGTCCTTCAGTTCATAGTCAGCGCCGAGGCGGATTTTCCGGATTTTGTCGTCGCTGGTGGTGAAGCCAAGCATTTCCTGCTCCATGTCCGCCCACTCAAACCAACCGTTGAGCTTCAGCGAGGAGCGCGGGGAGAAGACGAAATGATGCGACAGTCCGGCGCCCCAGGAGAGGTTGTCGCCCTTGATATCGAGCACATCAAACTCGTTGCCGACGACATTGCGACCCTACCCGAAATACACGAGCGCCTGGGTGCCGAATGTGTTGAGCGGGCGTCTGTATTCGACCTGGTAGAACCAACTGTCAATGTCATCAATGGACAGCACGCCGAAGGCGCTCAGTTCATCGCCCGCGCCAGTGAGGTTGGGGAACGAAATGCCGGGGATGGCGCGCCATTCGCTGTAGTCCTTGCTGCCGAAATTGTTGAACTCCAGCGAGCCGCCGATGCGGCGTCTTTCGCTGATCATCACATCAAGGTCGGTGGTGCCGGTGGTGTCGCCGGGCTTGAGGGTGGAGTCGGCGCTGATGCCGGAGGCCGCGTTGAGGTGAATCAGCGGGCGCTCAATGTCAGCGATGGTAAACGGCTTGCCGACGGTGACGGAATGTTCCAACGCGGCGAGGACGCGCTTGGTGGCGTAGCGTTTGTTGCCGCTGACGTTGACCTTGCCGAGGCGTCCCTCCAACACCTTGAATTCCAGCGTCCCGCTGCCGAGCGCGTCCTGTTTCGGAATGATGACACGGGTGATTTGATAACCTTGCCGGTGATAATAATCCTCCACGCGCGCGGCGAGGGCGAGCAGTTCTTGGAACGACAACGACCGGCCGAGGCTGTCGCTGACGATGGCGGCAAGGGTTTCCTGGCTGTAGATGCTGTTGCCGGTGAAATTGATGCGGGTGACTTTCAGCCGCGCCCCGGTGTCGGCGCTGACGGGCAGCGGCGGATGAGCGGGCACGGGCTGGCGGAAATTCCGGACAACCACCGGAGCGACGGGGGCGTTGACCGCGCCGGTATAGGCCCCGCGCGCGCCGGAACGCTGCGCCGGCACAGCGTCAGCGGATTCGTCAATTTTGATTTCGATGTCGGCCTGTTCCTGCGCCGTCATCGTCAGCGGCATGAGGAGCATTCCAGCAAAAGAATAAAAGAACAATTGGAGACAAGTGGATATTTTCATACTTTTGGTTCCTCATTATTTGCAGTGGAACGGCGGGTTTGGCAAGGGGATAATTTAACAAAGAAGGAATGTCGAGTTTGGCGGCG
>JAITHY010000057.1 GCA_031279715.1 Verrucomicrobiales bacterium
TCCAACACCTACAAAGACGTGCTCGAAAACCCCGACCGCATCTCCAAAACCGTCCTGGACCGCGGCCTGGACAGCGGCACCGCCTTTGAAATTCTTTCCATCGACATCGCTGACGTTGACGTCGGCGAAAACATCGGCGCCCGCCTGCAAGCCGACCAGGCCGAAGCCGACAAACGCGTCGCCCAGGCCAAGGCGGAAGTCCGCCGCGCCGCCGCCGTCGCCACCGAACAGGAAATGAAAGCCCGCGTCGAAGAAATGCGCGCCAAAGTCGTCGAAGCCGAGGCCGAGGTGCCGATGGCCATCGCCGAGGCATTCCGGCAAGGTAATCTGGGCGTGATTGATTACATGAAATACCGCAACATCCAGGCGGACACTTCGATGCGCTCCTCCATTGCGGGCGATAATAACCCGCACAAGACCCAGCAATAATACCGCCGCTGACGGTGACCGCTTATGGAAAAACTTGGTGAAATCATTGTGCCGCTCATTATCTTCGGGATAGTGGCGGTCAATTTAATCATCAAAATTACAAAAGCCACCGGCAAATCATCGTCGTCACCGCCAACGCCGCCGGTCCGCCGCCCGCCAACCCCGCCGCCACTGACGCCCACCATGCGCAACGAATGGGAGGACTTGCTGGAGGCGCTCGGCAAAAATCAGGATGCTGACGATGAACTGCATCCAATCGAATTGGACGAAAGACCGCCTGTGTTACCGCCGGTCAGCCTGCCCCCCGCCACCCACGCCGCCATCAAGCCCGTGACCGTCAGCACCCCTTCACCACCAACCATCAGCCCGGACGAAGGCGGGGAAAAATTCGTCCGCGTCTCCGATTACACCTCGCGTCCGCTCGACCAGATTGACGAGCGCGAATTCGCCGTGCAGCACGACCTCAACGAAAAATTCACCGAAAAAGAAACCCGCATCCCGTCCGCCGCCGCGCCCACCATCAGCGGCGACCACCGCACCACGCAGCCCATCCGCGCCCGTTTCCGCAACCGCCAGTCCATCCGCGATGCCGTCATCATGAGTGAAATCCTCGCCGCGCCGCTGGCAATGAGGAGTTGATATGAGCCTGCTCCGCGTCATCGGCGCGTTTTTATTATTCATCATCCTCGGCATCATCAGCGGCGGCGCCCTCATCGGCAAAATCCTCGGTGCCCTCTTCTCACCGCCCAAACCCCCGCCCCGCCCCGTCAAACGCTCGGAATCAACCCGCCCTCCCTCCGCCTCCACCACAGTCATCGAAGTCGAAGTCATCAGGATCCGCAATAGCGAATGAACTCAACTGACCCTGTGCCCTCCCCTTTCCCCGCGGTCAAATTTGGTGGTTGAGCTTGGATGTCCGACCGATATAATCCACCCATTATGCCCATCAACCTGAAACAAATCGTCGCTGACCGTCTCGGCGAAAATTACGACTTGCATGACCGCCACGTCAACCGCACCCTCGTCAAAGTCCTCCGCACCATCGGCTTTGACAAGGTATACACCCGCGCCCAAGGCGCCTACCTTTACGACAAGGACGGCAACGATTACCTCGACTTCCTCAGCGGCTACGCCGTGTTCAGCATCGGCCGCAATCACCCCGCCATCCAGCAAGCCATCAAAGACGTGCTCGACCTGGATTTGCCCAACATGGTGCAACTCGACTGCGCCCTGCTCAGCGGCTTGCTCGCCGAGGCCATCGTCAAACGCACCGGCCCGGCGCGCGACGCCGTGTTCCTCTGCAACTCCGGCACCGAGGCCAACGAGGGCGCGCTGAAATTCGCCCGCTGCGCCACCGGCCGCGACAAAATCCTCGCGCTCGAAGGCTCCTACCACGGACTCAGCTACGGCTCGCTGTCGGTGACCAACAACGCCAATTTCCAAAAAGGCTTCGGCCCATTGCTCCCCGGCGCGGGTTTTGTCAAATACAACGACCTCGCTGACCTTGAGAACCAGTTGAAAAACAAAGACGTCGCCGCGCTGATAGTCGAACACGTGCAGGGCAAGGCAGTGCGTTATCCCGACAGCCATTACTTCCCGCAAGCGCAGGAGTTGTGCCGCAAACACGGCACGCTGTTCATCTCCGACGAAGTGCAAACCGGTCTCGGACGCACCGGCAAAATGTTCGCCTATCAGCACTGGAACCTCGACCCGGACATCGTGACCATCGCAAAAGCGCTCAGCGGCGGCTACGTGCCCTGCGCGGCCTTCGTCTCGCGGCGCGACATTTACCAAAAAGTTTTCTCCACCCTCGACCGTTGCGTCGTCCACTCCTCCACCTTCGGACGCAACAACCTCGCCATGGCCTGCGGCCTCGCCACCCTCAGCGTCATTGACGACGAAAATCTGGTGGAAAACTGCGCCCGGCGCGGCGACCAACTCATCGCCCGCCTGCGCGACTTGCAGCAAAAATACGACATCATCAAGGAAGTACGCGGCAAGGGCCTCATCATCGCCATCGAATTCCAGCAACCGAGCGGCATCAAAGCCATGCTCGCATGGAAGGCGCTGCACAAGGTGGACAAGGGCCTGTTCCCGCAAATCGTCACCTCACAACTGCTCGCCAAGCACCGCATCCTCGCGCAAGTCGCCGGACACAACAGCGACGTGGTAAAAATCCTGCCGCCGCTGATCATCGGCGACAGGGAAATCGAGCGGTTCGTCACCGCCCTCGACGACGTGCTGGCCAACATCGCCAGCATCAGCGGCCCCATGCTGGAGTTCGGCGCCAACCTGGTCAAGGCCGCCATGAGCACCGGTTACAACAAAAACAAATGAGCCGCTGACGGTGAACCCAAGCTCCGCAGCACCACTCTAACGCGAAGTCCACGCTCCACGGCGGAACTTCGCGTCACGAAGCCCCGCGCACTTATTGCCGCGGGTTGATGTGGTTGAAAATCCACACGTCCCCGTCTTCCTCATGAGTCTTGAAGTAGCCGCCGCTCCACGCATGGTGACTGGCAGCGATGACTTCGTAATTGTCACGATACAGATGATGCCAGCCCAAGTCGTAAGTAACATAATCCAGACGCGGCTGCCACGTGTAGGTGGTGTCGCGGCTGTGCAGTCCACCGACACGCCGGCCATTGAGCCAAATGCCGGAGGAGAAGTCCCTGCCGGCAATGAGGCTGTTCACCAAGTCCATGCCGTTCGCGCCGGTGTTGATGCGGATGAAGTCGGCGAGAATCGGCGTGGTGTCGGCGGGGCTGACGGTGATGCGCGGCGCGGTCACAGTCACGCTGCCGCCGTTGGGCCGCCGCAACGAGGCGATGAGCTGGCCGAGGCTCAACTCGCGCCCAGCGGTGTAGTCAATCAGGCCGGTGTCGGCGATGGTAATGCCGGTGACGGGATCCATGATGATGTCAAGTCCGGCGCTGACGATGACGTTGCCACTGCCTTCAACGCTGATGGTGGCGTTCTGGAAAAGGCTGTCATCGGGGTTCAGGTAGATACTGCCGTTGCCGCCTCGCGCCTGGATGCTGCCGTTGACGATGATGTAATCGGTGTCCACGCCGGTGTCGGTGGTGGTGAGGTAAATGTCGCCGCCGCCGCTGTTGATGAGCGGGTCGCTGATGGTCAGCGCGCCGGGCGTAATCAACGCGATGTCACCGGCGCGGGTGTCCAAGCCCGCCAGTTGCAAGCCGGCGCGGTGGTTGTGCAAATAGATGCCGCCGGTGCCGCCCTCGGCGGTGATGAGGCCGGTGGCGATGTCGAGATACTTGCCCTTCGCGCCGATGCCGCTGCCGCTCACCAACACCAGCCGGTCGCCGCTGACGGTCACGCCGCCGTCGGTGCGGGCGTTGTTAATCGCGCCGTTCGGGACGCTGAGGGTCACGGTGTTGCCGGCGCCGGTGGCGGCAATGTTTTCCGCGTTAAGGCTGCCGTTGATGATGGCGATGGTGATGTCGCCGTCACCGGTGACGGCGCGTTTGACCAGCAGCGTGTCTTGCTGCGCAAAATTCACCGCGCCGCTGACGGTCACGGCGTCGAGGGTTTGCACTTGCGTGTTCAGCGGCGCGGTGTTGCCGATGCCGGTGGCGGCGCTGAGGATGAGATCGCGCGCCTTGATGAGCGTCAGCGGGTCGCCGTCGTCGTTGATGGCGCCGCCGGCGCTGACGCTGACATAGCCGTTGAGCGCGTGCAATTCATGCACGGTCAGGTCACCGGGCGCGGCGAGGTTGAGGTTGCCGTCGCGCGAGTAGGCGTTGAGTTTTTGCGCGTCAATTTCAA
>JAITHY010000060.1 GCA_031279715.1 Verrucomicrobiales bacterium
GACAAGTACGACAAACCCTGGGGCCTGACCGCCGGTTTCCGCCACCAGTTCTAAAGGCAATTCATCCGCAGATTGACCGGATTGCACAGATTATTTATTTTTGAAAGTCTGTGTAATCCGCGTCAATTTGTGGACAACTTGCCTAGGCAAACCCACTCCATCATACCCATCCGCCTGAGGCCCAAAAACTCGACTCGCTGGTGTTGAGGAAAAAATAAAGCCCCTGGATATCCTTGCCCTTCGTGAACGTCAGCGGTAACATCTCCCGCTTTATGTCGGAGCAATACTACATCACCACGGCGATTGATTATGTCAACGGGCTGCCGCATCTTGGGCATGCTTACGAGAAAGTGTTGACCGATGTGCTTGCGCGGTACCAGCGGCGTCACGGTCAGCGGGTGTTTTTTCTCACGGGGCTGGACGAGCACGGCATCAAGGTGCAGCAGAGTGCGCAGAAGCAGGGGCGCGACCCCCAGGAGTTTTGCGACGCGATGGCCGCGAATTTTGAGCGGCTGTATCGCAAGTTAAATGTATCGTTCGACGATTTTGTCCGGACCACGCAGCCCCGGCACAAGGAGGTGGTGCGGCGTTGTTTGCAACAACTGTTCGACGCGGGAGAGATTTACAAGGGCGTTTACAAGGGGTTTTACAGTCCGCGACAGGAGCAGTTTTTGACGGAGAAAGACCGCGCCGCTGACGGTCACTTTCCCGAAATTTTCGGCGAGGTGATTGAATTGGAGGAGGACGTTTATTATTTTCGACTCGCCAGGCATCAGGAGTGGCTGGTCGGGCATTTGCAAAAAAATCCCGACTGGATTTTTCCGAGCTTCCGCGCGAAGGAAGTGCTCGGCGCGCTGGAAAATCCGATTCCCGATTTGTGTATCTCGCGCCCCAAGGCGCGGCTGGCGTGGGGCATCCCGCTGCCGTTCGACGCAGAGCAAGTCACGTATGTGTGGTTCGACGCGCTCATCAATTACATCTCCGTCATCGGTTACGACGGCGTGAGCGTCAGCGACTGGTGGCCGGGGATTAACGTGATTGGCAAGGACATCCTCGTCCCCGCCCACGCGGTGTACTGGCCGATTATGTTGAAAGCGCTTGGGCTGCCGCTGCCGAGGATGTTGCTGGTGCACGGTTGGTGGACGCAGAACAAGGAGAAGATGAGCAAGTCCACCGGCAACGCCGTCGACCCGCTGACGCTCATCGAAACCTACGGCGTGGACGCGTTTCGTTATTTTGTCATGCGTGAGATGGCCGTTGGCTACGACGCGGATTTTTCCCCGGAACAATTTCACTTGCGCTACCAAAGCGAGCTGGGCAACACGCTCGGCAACCTCGTCAACCGCGCGGTTTCGATGGTGGCGCGTTATCGCGGCGGCGCGATTCCCGCCGTCAGCGCCACGCCGACGGTCAGCGAGGAAAATTTACGGCGCGACGTGACCGCGGCCATCGCCGCGTTCTGCGAAAACATGGATAAAATCCAGGTGCACATCGCGCTGATGGAGCTATGGAAAGGCATCATCCGCATCAACCAGTACGCCGACGAAAACGCCCCGTGGAAACTGGCGAAAAATCCCGCTGACGCCGACCGTCTTGACGCCGTGCTGTCAGAATTGGCGGCGGCCATTTATTTGCTGACTGGTGAAATCGGCTGCATCCTGCCCGCCACGGCGGAGAAAATTCTGGCGCAACTCGGCAACCTTCCCCCGCTGCCGGTGAAGAAAAATCCGGCATGGCCGCAAATCCCCGCGGACACCAAGGTCGGCAAGGCGGAACCGCTGTTCCCGCGCGTTGAGTTGCCTGGTGTTGCCGTGCCGTGAAGCGCGGCGGAGAACGCCATCGCGGACATTTTCCTCATTGTCAGCGCCTTGAAAACACCTATATTAACCCAACCATGAAAACTCCTATCCGTGTTGCTGTCACCGGCGCTGCCGGTCAAATTAGTTACTCACTCCTCTTCCGCATTGCCTCCGGCGCGATGTTCGGGCCGGAACAACCGGTCATTCTTCAATTGCTTGAGGTGCCGTTTGAAAAACCCATGAAAGCACTCGATGGCGTGGCGATGGAGTTGGAGGATTGCGCGTTTCCGTTGCTCAAAGGGCTGGTGTTGACCAGCGATGCGAAGGTGGCGTTCAAAGACGCGAACTGGTCGCTGCTGGTCGGCGCGAAACCGCGCGGCCCCGGCATGGAGCGCGCGGATTTGCTGAAAGACAACGGCAAGATTTTCACCGAACAGGGCAAAATTATCGACGCCGTCGCCGCTGACGATGCGCGCGTCGCGGTCGTGGGCAACCCCGCGAACACGAATTGCATGATTGCCGCCAGCCAGGCCAAACGCCTCCCCGCCGACCGTTTTACCGCGATGGTGCGCCTTGACCAAAACCGCGCGCAAAGCCAGCTCGCCAAAAAAGCGGGCGTGGACTTGACCGAGGTCAAAAATATTTTCATTTACGGCAACCACAGCCCGACGATGTACCCCGCCTTCCCGCACGCCACGATCAGCGGAAAGCCGTTGCTTGACATCATCGGTGACAAGGAATGGCTGAAGGGCGCGTTTTGCGAAACCGTCGGCAAACGCGGCGCCGCCATCATCGCGGCGCGCGGCGCGTCATCAGCGGCGTCGGCGGCGGGCGCCCTCGTTGACCACGTGCGCGACCTCATGACCCCCGGCGTGATTCATTCCGTCGCCGTGAAATCAAACGGCGCCTACGGCTTCGACCCGCAGGTGTGGGCCGGCATGCCCGTCCGCACCACCGCGCCCGGCGCGTATGAAGTTATCACTGACTACAAGATGTGCGACTTCTGCCAGTCAAAAATCGCCGCGACGAACAAAGAACTCGTCGAGGAGCGCGCGGCAGTGGCGTCGATGTTATAATTAACAGGTGGTAATTTGAAACGCCGCTGACAGTGCCTCTCACTGTCAGCGGCGTTTCGCTGTTGCCGCGCCATTCCGTCGTCACATTACTTCATAAAAAAAATTTCAAAAAAGACTGGACAGAATCCGGCGGGCTGGCATCATGCCGCCATTCTATGCGTGAAATTATGAGCGTTTTTGGAAAAGTTTTAACACCCCCCCCCCAGAAGTGTGTTTAAGGCTCGTTCTCCACCAATTAATTGCGCGTGTTTTTTTGATTTGTTTTTCATCGCTGACCCTGCGGTCGCGCCAATCCGCATTTCCCAATAACCAACCATCAAAACAAAGGAAAAAACAATGAAATTAACCAATATAAGCAAATGGGCCGCCCTACTCGTCGCTGTCAGCGGCATGGCCGCGTTACCGCTGAGCATCAGCGGCTTTCCTCTTATCAACCAGACAAGCGGCGGTACGACGACGCTGGCAGTGGGCGGCACCTACAGCACCTCCCTCGACGGCTCACCGAACGGACTGGTGTTACTGGCGGGCAACGGCGGAGTGATTGTCGGCAACAACAACACGCTAATAAGCACCGGCAGCGGCGCTCGTGTGGCAAACGCCTTTTCGTCCGGCTCGGAAATACGGCTGGGCGTCAACACCACCATCAAATCCTCCGGCGCGCAAGCGTTCGGTATTTGGGCACAGAACAACTCAATGGTCAGCGCGATTGACGGGCTGCGGGTGACCACCACCGGCTATGCCGCCATTGCCGTGTATGCTTATAGTGACTCGACGATTGACTTGGGAGATCATGCGGTGATTAAAAGTCTGGGGGGTGCCCATGCGGTTTTTTCCATTGGCAAGATCAAAGCAAAAAATCTGCTCGTTGTCACCGGCACGTCAGGCGGCAGGGGTCTTTTCTC
The DNA here is from genome assembly GCA_031279715.1 of Verrucomicrobiales bacterium. Taxonomy (GTDB): domain Bacteria; phylum Verrucomicrobiota; class Verrucomicrobiia; order Methylacidiphilales; family JAAUTS01; genus JAIRPN01. The sequence goes on from JAITHY010000060.1 coordinate 3,778, forward strand.
CTCGAACAATATTGACAGCGTTGCCGCCCTTCTGGAAGTGAATGGGGGAACTGTCATTACCGCCGCCGATACTGGCGTCATGGTAATAAATCCTAATAGTGTGCTGACCGGCACCAACCTCGCAGTCTACACCGGCGTCAACCTGAATGCTGACGGTGACATGCTAGACGCGAACGGTAACGTCACTACCGACCCCGGTCAATTCACTGCCTACGCCACCGGCAGCGGTTATGGTTTGATAGCTAGTAATAGCGGTCTGATGGAACTATGGGATTCCAGCGTGACCACCTTGGGTGGCCCCCATTCCGCCGCCATTTACGTCAGCAACAGTGGCACAGTGATTTTGCACGGCGGTCAATTGACCTCATCGGAAGCCGTCGTCTACGTGAACGGCAGCGGTGTTAGCGAAGTCATTCTGGACCACGTGAACCTAGTCGGCGCGGACGGCATTGTTACGAATAGCACCTTCACCGGAACCGCCACAGTGAACATCAACGGCGGCAGCGGCATTCATGGCGATGTGACCAACAGCGGCAGCGGTGCGCTGACGGTGAACCTCGACAACAGCTCGCTGACCGGCGACGTCACCGGCAATAACAGTGGCACGCTGAACATCAACGCGAGCAACAGCGTGCTCATCGGCGACATCACCGCCAATGACGACGCGGCGCTGACGGTGAACTTGGACAATGCCAGTGAATTGACCGGAAAGATTGATCCGGTGGATTTGTCCGTGA
>JAITHY010000077.1 GCA_031279715.1 Verrucomicrobiales bacterium
GCGGGTTGCGGCGGGGCGTTGGTTTCCAGTTTTACTTTTCCCTGGCGAAACCAGAAGATGCCGCCGAGCATGACGATTTCAGCGAGGATAAACAGGATGACGGCATAGACGGCGAGCGCGTAGACTCGCGGACGCAGTCGTTGCTTGCCGTTAGGATTGGTTTCGGGAGCCGCCATGGTGGGTCCATGCTATTCACTCGCTGATGATAGGCAAGCGACTATTTTTCCCCCGCTGACGGTGAGAGCCAATCGGCGGGCTTGGCGGGGAGGCCTATTAGTGTGTCGGCGGGGACGCTGACGATGTCGTCGCGGAAGGCGCTTTCCACAAACACCTCGCCTTTTTTGGGGTGAGAGAATTTCAGGAGACGGGGTTTGCCGCTGACGGTGAGGATGATTTGCGCCGCAGGGGTGTTCAAGCCGGACGCGGCGCGGAATTCATCGGTGGCGGGGTGATAATTGATGGCGAGGGCGTGGTCAAGTTTGGTGAGCAGCAGTTGAACCTCGGCGCGATTGACGGCGCCCGGCAGCGGGGCGGTTTGCCGCCAGTTCTCGCCGTCGGCTTGCAGGGTGACGGTCAGCGCGCCTTTTTGATAGTCGATGGCGGTGACACTTTCGTTGCCGCTGACACGCACGATGCGGCGGTCGCGGACGTTTAGCAGACGGGAGATGAATTCCACGGTCGATGTCGGCACAGCGAAGACAGTGGGGCGGGCGGTTTGCTGGGCGTAATATTTGACCTCCTCGCCCGCCTCGACTTTGCCGACACGCAACGAAACGGTTTCCCCGCCCAAGCTGATGTCCAGCGTCAGGTAGGGCGTGGTCAGGCTGTAGTTGGTGTATTCCGCCGGATTGTCAGTGACAAATTGTGTGGCCTGAAGACTTTGCAAGCCGGCGAGAAAGGCGCGCATTTCGTTTTCGTCAGCGTCAGCGGCGAGCGGCTTGACGATTTTCCACCACTCGCCGTCCCGCTTGATTTCGATGTCCCTCGCGTCCTCGTGCAAGACCACACCGGTTACCTCATCAACAGCGAAATCAAACACCCGATGACTGCGCCATTGGTCAAGGCTGCGCTGCGCGAGGCGCGCGACGCCTTGTTCAATCACCGCGTAACTCTCCCGCCTGCCGCTGACGATGCGCGCGTACACGGCGCCCGCCACGGCGGTGTTTTGGCCCAAGTCCAGTTCATAATCAGCGCCGGTTTGGTCCTTCAACTTCACAACCGTCCCCGGCGTTTTCAAACCGTATTGGCTGAGGTCGCCCAACTGGTTTTTGTCCAGCGTGGCTTTGCGCTCGATGAAGGACAACTGCGACAACAAGCCGGCGACGGCGGCGCTATTGGCGGGATATTTGACCGGCGCCTGAATTTGCCAGTTTTTGCCGTCCTTGTGAAAAATAAAACTGCCCTTGTCGGAAATCAACTCCAGCCGGTTGATGTTATCGACCTTGAAATTCAGCACCTGCCGCGCGGACATCTCGCGCTCGAAGGTGCCGGCCTGCCTGCCGCCAAAAAATTGAACATAGCCCAGCACCGCGACGGTGATGAGCGCGAGAATGAGGAGGCTGCGTGTTCTCATAAAAATTCTCCCATTGTCAGCGGCGGCGCTTCAACCACACCATCACCGCCATGGTTAGCCCGGCCAGCGGGAACATCAGCAAGAACGTCGTCAGCGAGGCGATTTGTTTCGATGTCAGCGCGACGGTGAATTGCTTGGGCGTCTTCGGCGCAATGCCCAGCGGCCGGCCCCCCTCCAACATCCAGTTGGCGAGGTTGATAAAAAAATCCACCGACTTCGCGTCGATTTTCTGGTTGATCAAAAAGTAGCCGCCGCCGATGAGCGCGATTTTCACGCCTTTCAATTGCACCTGCCCGTCGCCGATGCTGGCGGTGTCAACCGCCGCCGCCACGGTCAGCGGACCGGCAAAATCCCTGGCCGCGTCAAATTCAATGTCGGGGGATTGGTAATCGGTCTCACCCCAGAATAAATTCGGGGTCTGCGCCAGCGCGGTAACCGCCGCCGGTGGTTCCTTCGCGGTTCCGCTGACAATGGCGAGCGAGCGCATCGGCCCCAATTCAAGCGCAACGCCGCTTTTTCGCAACCATTCCACGGCGGGATGATTCGGGTAAATTGTCACCACCGCGTTGGCGACAATTTGCGCGCGCCCCACCAGCGCGAACTTGCCCATCACCATGTCATTTTGAAAAGTCACGCCATAATCAGCGGCGAAATCCTCCAGGCCGCTCACGGTGCCCGGGTCGAGCATCAGCGCCAGGCGCGCGCCCTTGTTATCGCCGCCGCCGTGCCGCAGATAATTTTTCAACACGTCGATTTCATAGGAGCTGTACCTGCTCTTGGGGCAGGCGCTGACGATGAGGTCGGCGTCCTCCGGAACCTTGGGCAGCTCGGCGAGATTCAGCTTGAGCACGTCCGAGTTCTGCCGCTCCAGGTAGGATTTCAAAATCGAGTAGCCGAGGTTGTCACGGTCAGCGGTGTCGGGGTCGTATTCGCCGTGGCCGGCGAGGAAATAAATTTTGCTGCGTTTGCCTTGCACCAGAGATTGAATCGCCGAGCTAATCATTTCCTCCGCCTTGAACGACTCCAGGCGTGGCGCGCCGCCGACGCCCACTTGCGAAGTGTCAACGTCAGCAAGGTCGCCGTAGCTCAAAATCCGGCGCCGCCCCTTGCAACTGATGATGAGCACGTTTTCCTGCGTGGTGAGTTTGTATTCCTCCGCCAGTTTTCGCGCCGCGTCGAAATTCAGGTACGGGTCAACGCGACTGACGCTGACCGCGCCCTCCCTGCCATGGTAAGCGTACTCGTCAAGCAGGGTGTCCACGTCGTTCGCGATTAGCTGCGTGACCGCGTCATTGTTAGCGCTGACGTAATTCACGATGGTCAGCGGCTCCGGCAGGCTTTTCAACAAATTCACCGTCTGCCCGCCAATCTTGGTGTACGACGATGCGAGCAGAACATTCTGGCGGTAATAATGCTTAAACGCGATGCCGTTGACGGCGACGTACAGCGCCAGCACCAACAACAATCCAATGAACAGATTGAGTTTCCATTGCCACTTGCCCGGTTGTTTGTCACTCATAACGTTAAAAATTCACGACCGCAGTTTCCGCAGGCTGATCACGATATAGGTCAAGAACAGGAACAAGCCGGTACCCGACAAATAAAACACCACAGGCCGCGAGTCAAACACGCCGCCGGCAAACAACTGCATGTGCCTCAGCGTGGCGACGTAATCCACCAGTTTCACCGCGCCCGGCCCGCTGCCCATGAGGGTAAAACCCAGAAAGCCGGCGAAGAACAACAGCGCGATAATCACGAACGACGCGAACGACGCCAGCACCTGGTTCTTCGTTAGCGAGGAGGTGAACAACCCCACGGCGATGTAAAACAAGCCGATGAGCAACACCAACAAATAACTCATCGCCAGCGCGCCCCACTCCACCGGCACTTGGTGCGCCGTCAGCGTCTGGTACGCCGACAAATAAAACAGCGTCGGAAACCACAGCCCCGCGTAAAAAACCGCACAGGCGAAAAACTTCGACAAAATCACGTCCCATTCCAGCACCGGCGCGCTCATCAGCAACTCAATCGTCCCCGACTTGTATTCCTCCGCAAACAGCCGCATGGTAAAAATCGGAATCATGATAATCAGGCAGAACCAAAAATAAAAAATCATGAAAAAAACCTGCATCACCGTGATGTTCCGCACCCCCTGCCCCATGTACGCCGCGCAAAACCAAAACGAAAAGCCCATCACCAAATTGAACAGCGCAAAAATCACGTGCGACACCGGCGACATGAAAAACGCCCCGATCTCCCGTCTCAACAAAATCCAAAACGCCCTCGTCATACCTCACTCCTGAATCAACTCAATGAACACATCTTCCAGCGACGCCTTCCCGCGGCGGAACTCCCGCAACGGCAAATCGCGCCGCTTGATAAACCGGTCCAGCGCCTCGCGAATATTCTCGCCCGGCCGGGCGGCGCATTCCAGGGACACCCACCCGTCTTTCACGCCGCTGACGGTGACGCTGGAAACCCCGGCGACAGCGCCGAACTCCCGCGCCAACGCCTCACCGTCAGCGCCTTTCACCTCCACCCGCCACGCGCCGCCCTTCACCCGCCTGGACAAATTACCAAGCGTGTCCAACGCCTCAATCTTCCCGCGATTGATGATAATCGCCCGCCCGCACACCATCTCCACCTCCGGCAAAATGTGCGTGGACAACAAAATCGTGTGCCGCCGGCCAAGCTCCTTGATTAATTCCCGCGCCGCGCGAATCTGGTTCGGGTCAAGCCCCG
>JAITHY010000081.1 GCA_031279715.1 Verrucomicrobiales bacterium
CCAACAGCGGCATCTTGCAACCGTACGTGAAAATCAGCGGCGTCGAGCAAGTGAGCACCGGCGGAAAAGTCCGCGCCAGCGGCGGAGAATGGCGTCCGAACCTCGACGGCGCAAGGGCCGAGCTAGGAGCCGGCCTCATTTGGAAACTCAACGCCGCCCATCAACTCAGCCTCGACTACGAAGCCTCCTTCGGCGACAAGTTCACCAAACCCTGGGGCCTGACAGCGGGATATCGCTATCAGTTTTGAAAAAGCAATCCACAGATTGGCACGGATTGCGCAGATTTTTAAAAATAAATCATCTGCGCAATCCGCGAGATCTGTGGATAAAAAAATCCGTTGCTTCGCATGATTGTCCGACTAGTTTGCTTTATCCATGATTTACGAAAGAATATTGCGCCCGCTGCTGTTCAAGACCACTGACGCGGAATTCATTCACGGCGTCGCGGCTTTCATTTTGCAACACAACCCTGCGCTGCCGCTCATCGCGCCGCTGTTGCGCGCTGACGATGAGCCGGTCCAATTGTGGCGGCTGAAGTTTCGCAACCGCCTCGGCCTCGCCGCCGGTTTTGACAAGGAGGCGGCGCTGGTCAAGGCCTTCTGGCGGCTGGGGTTCGGGCACACGGAAATCGGCACTGTCACGCGTCATGCGCAGCCGGGCAACCCGAAACCGCGCGTGTTCCGCTGTCCGCGCGAGGGCGGGCTGGTCAACCGCATGGGCTTCCCGAACAGCGGAGCCGACGCCATCGCTGACCGTCTGACGCGGCTGCGGCTGGCCTGGGGCAAGCCGGATTACCCCATCGGTGTCAACATCGGCAAATCGAAAATCACCGAGCTGGCGGACGCTGCCGGTGACTATTTATACTCGTTCAAAAAACTGCACGCGGTCGGCGATTATTTCGTGGTGAACGTCAGCTCGCCAAACACGCCGGGCCTGCGGAATCTGCAAAGCGTTGAGGCGCTGCGCCCGATTTTGTCAACGCTGCAAGCCGCCAACCGCGAACTCGGCGAGAAGCCGCTGTTGCTGAAAATCGCGCCGGATTTGAATTACGCCGACATCGCCGGCCTCCTCGCGCTCATCGCCGGGCAAGGTTTGCACGGCATCGTCGCCACAAACACGACGCTTGACCACCGCGCCATCACGCTGACGGAGACGGGCGGCTTGAGTGGCAGGCCGCTGACAGTGAAGAGCACCGAGATTATCAAATTCATCGCCAAAGAAACCGGCGGCAAACTGCCCATCATCGGCGTCGGCGGCGTGTTCACCCGCGCTGATTATCAGGAAAAACTCGACGCCGGCGCCAGCCTGGTGCAACTCTACACGGGCTTCATCTATCGCGGCCCGTTCGCGGCGAGAAAGATTTTGCGCGGGCGCTGAGCGTCAGCGTTTGTGTCGCGCGGCACACGGACGGCCAGGCCGCTGTTTGGCGGGCAGCCTGGCATAATCAAGACCCGTGTGCGTTTTGATTAAATCCGGCTGGTCGCATAACAGCACCCATGGTTTGAGGGAAAAGATTTTGGCGAGACGCTCAATCATTTTCAACGACGGCGCGGCGGTGAGGTTCAATTCAAAAAGTTGGTAGTATTTGTAATCCACCCCCGCCCGCTCAGCCAGTTGCTCCTGAGTCCATCCGTGTTTGAGACGCAGAGCGCGAATCAGGCGGCGCAAAGCCGGATAACGTTTATCCATGCTTACACTATCAAGAAAATTTTTTTACAAAACACCTTGATATACCAAGGTGTTTTCGGCATGGTGCTTGCCGCCTTGAAAAAACAATTTTAAAAATGAAACCAAATCAACAAATGGACCGTGTTGCCGCTGGCGGTCAGCGGCGCCAGTTCACAACCTCGCCAGCAAATCATTCCACTCGCAACCCAATCCGTGCCGCAATTTTTGCAGAGCTTCGACCCGTGGAAATTTTTTTCCCGCTTCCAACCACTGAATGTAACGCAAACTCAAATCCGATTGCTCTGCCAAACGCTCCTGCGTCCAGCCCCGCGCCATCCGCAAACGCCGAACATTTGCCCCAAAGATTTGTTTGCCAGACTTCATTCATAAATGGTGGCACAAACAACCTTTGTTCAAGTGCGTCCGTTACGGACGTAAAAAATCTTGACGACCAACAACAAATGAATAAAAATTATACGTACGTTATGGACGTAAAAACAATGAAAGGAAAAACAAAATGAAAACAAACAAACTAACCAAATGGGCCGCGTTGCTCGCCGTCATCGGCGGCTTGGCAGCGTTGCCGCTGACCGTCTCGGCGGCTCTTAAATACGTGGACAGCGGCACGGTCATTGAGTCAGGCAGTGTATATGCGGCTGTGTCGGGAACTTCCGCGCTGACGGTGACCGGCAGTGGCGTGGCTTACAATGGCACGGCACTTCAACTCAGCTCAAGCTTTACCGACATGCATGGCGCGAGGGTTGCAGATCAGGCTGCCCTGACTTTGGTCAGCAGCACCATCTCCACCAATGGTGTCCGTTCAAATGCGCTCTCCATTGGTGTTTCTTCGGTGGCTACCTTGAATGGTCTCCACATCACGGTGATGGGGATTAATAGCATTGGCGTCTTGGCAAGGGAGGCATCTTTGGTGACGATAGATAATAGTGTGATTAATACCTCCGGAAGCGGCAATGACTACGGGCTGATTGCAAAAAGTACCAGCCGTATCATTGCCACCAAGGTGGTGATTAATTCCAGTGGTACCAGATCTCTCTCCGTGGTGGCAGACACTGGTGGCTATGTTGAAGTAAATGATTCCGAGATTCATGCCACGGGGCTGGTTAAGGATGCTGCGCTGGTGCCTTACAACGGCGGGTTTATCACTTTGAACAACACGACGGTTGATTCAATCACGAGAGTTTTGACTGCTTCGGGAAATTCATCTGTAATCATCAACAACAGCGTGCTTGAGGCAACGGGGACTTGTGAGGCATTGGCGGTGAGTGATTCCGACTTGACTGTCAGCGGCGGCACTGTGTCCGCCAACGGCAACAACTCGCTGATTATCACCGGCACCAGCATCAGCAATGTTACTTTGAATGATGTGGTTTTTGTGAACGCGGATGACATTGTCACGAACGGCACCTTTAGCGGCACCGCCCGTCTCACGATTGGCGGCGCTATTACCAGTAACATCACCAGCAGCGGCTCGGGCACCCTGGCCGTGAATGTGGATAGCGGCACGCTAACCGGTGACATCACCGCCGTTGGCGCCGCGGCGGTGGTGGTGAACTTGGACAACGGCGCCGTGTTCAACGGCTTGGTCAGCCCCGAAATACCGCTGAGCGTGATAAACAATTCCACTTGGAATCTTGCCGTCAATGCCACGGTGAATGATTTAAACGTCGCGAACGGCGGCAAAGTGGTGTTCCAAACTGCGGGCGGTTACAAGACGCTGACCGTCGGCAATCTCACCGGTAACAACGGCGAGTTTCACATGAACACCGACATC
>JAITHY010000100.1 GCA_031279715.1 Verrucomicrobiales bacterium
GTAATGGTTTGAGCAAGTCGTTGCTCAAACGTCGCATCTAGCCATTCACGGTTGCGTGCCGTTGCTCTTTTGGGACGGAAGAGGTCGCGGGCGCAATGTCAATGGCGTATTTCTTCAACTCCAGCGCACCGTCAGCGTGCTCAACGATGGCGGTGCAACTTTCCACCCAGTCGCCCGTGTTATAATAGTGCACGCTGCCAATGAGGTGCGACGCGGCGCGGTGGATGTGACCGCAAAGAACCGATCTGACCTGATGGTCAGCGGCGTAATGCGCGACAGCCTCCTCGAACTTGCTGATGAAGCTGACCACGTTCTTCACCTCGTTTTTCACATAGGCACTGAGCGACCAGTATTGATAGCCAAGCAGCCTGCGGAAAAAATTCACCGGCCCGTTCAGTTCAAGCAACAATTTGTAACCAAGATCGCCAACGTGCGCGAGCCAGCCGAGATTTTGCACCACCGTGTCGAGTTCGTGCCCGTGCATGACGAGGATTTTCTCACCAGACGCGGTCTCGTGGAGCGCTTGTTTTTGAATGGTGATGTCACCAAACTGACCAAGGAAGCTGTCAATAAACTCATCGTGGTTGCCGGGGATGTAGACAAGGCGCGTGCCTTTGCGCGCTTTGCGGAGGAGTTTCTGGATGACATCGTTGTGTTCCTGCGGCCAGTAAATGCCGTGTCGGAGCGCCCAAATGTCAACAATATCGCCGACGAGGTAGAGAGTCTCGAATTCATGGTTTTTGAGAAAATTCAGGATGGCGTTGGCCTTGCAGCCGCGGGAGCCGAGGTGCAAGTCGGAAATCCAGGCGGTGCGGTAATAATTCATCGTGACCAACAGGCTGGCCGCTGACAGTGACGATTGGATGGCGGACGGGTGACTTTTTGCCGAAGCTTGGGCAAGCGAGAGGAAATTCCGCCGACACTTTCCGCTTCCTTTCACGTGGAAACCGGCTAACATCGGCGGTGCTATGTACAAACTTGTTCTCATTCGCCATGGCGAAAGTGTATGGAATCAGGAAAACCGGTTTACCGGCTGGACTGATGTTGACCTGTCGGAAAAAGGTGTCGCCGAAGGCAAAAAAGCGGGCCTGCAACTCAAAAAAGACGGCTTCGTATTTGACCTCGCCTACGTGTCCGTCCTCAAACGCGCCATCAAAACGCTCAATTATGTCCTCGACGGAATGGACTTGCTGTGGATTCCCGTCAAAAAAAACTGGCGCTTGAATGAGCGGCATTACGGCGCGTTGCAAGGCCTGAACAAATCCGAGACCGCCGCCAGGCACGGCGAGGAACAAGTCAAAATCTGGCGCCGCGCCTATGACATCGCCCCGCCGCCGCTCACCGCTGACGATGAGCGCTTTCCCGGCAAAGATCCACGCTACCAAAGCCTGCCGCCCTCTGAATTGCCGTTGACCGAATGCCTCAAAGACACCGTCGCCCGCTTCCTCCCGTTCTGGCACGAGGAACTCGCCCCCGCCATCAAATCCGGACAACGCGTCATCGTCGCCGCCCACGGCAACAGTTTGCGCGCCTTGGTCAAGTATCTCGACAACATCAGCGACGCCGGCATCCTTGAACTGAACATCCCGACCGGCATGCCGCTGGTGTACGAACTGGACGAAAACCTGCGCCCCCTCAAACACTACTACGTTGGCGATCCGGAAGAAGTGGCGAAGGCCATGGCCGCCGTCGCCGCGCAGGGGCGGGCGAAAAAATAAGCCCGTGTGAACGCCGAATACCAAGCGTTTGCCGAAAAACTCGGACGGCTGGCCGGCGAGGTCATCCGTCCGCTGTTTTTTAATCCGGCGCTGACGGTGGAGTTGAAAGCGGACGACAGCCCCGTTACCGTTGCTGACCGTGAGGTGGAAAAACTCATCCGCGCCGAAATCAACCGCTGCCATCCGTCGCACGGCATCATTGCCGAGGAATTTGGCAATGATCGCCCTGACGCGGAATTTGTCTGGGTCATCGACCCAATTGATGGCACGGTTTCCTTTACCGCCGGTTGCCCTCTCTTTGGCACGCTCATCGGGTTGCTGCACCAAGGCCGCCCTGTGCTGGGCCTCATTTATCAACCTATCATTGACCAACTGTGCATCGGCGATAACACGCTGACACTCCTCAACGGCAATCCCGTCCGCGCGCGTGACACCGCGACACTGTCAGCCGCCACCCTTCTCACCACCGACCTTGCCAACATCGAACGCCACCAAAACCACGCCCACTTTGAGCAACTTCGCCGTCGCGCCCGCCTCACCCGCACCTGGGGCGACTGCTACGGTTATTTGCTGGTGGCGGCAGGCTTGGCCGATGTGATGATGGACCCCATTATGAACCCATGGGATTTGCTGCCCCTCATCCCCATCATCCGCGGCGCCGGCGCCATTATCAGCGCCTGGGATGGCGGCGACCCGCTGACCGCCACCTCATCCATTGCCGCCGCGCCCAAACTACACGCCGAAGTCATCGCCATCTTGAACCAGTCGGCAATGGCGTAAAAAACAGTTGATGCCGGCAATCCATTCTCAGGGCAAAATTTGTCTCGGCCCAAACCAGGCGGCGCGCCATTTTTATATTTGATATTCCAAATAATCGGCGTCGCGATGCAAATTTTCCTCTCGGTCCAGCAAATCTTGAAATGTGGTTTTGTCCAGAATGCTGGCGGTGCTGTCGCGGACTTGTTGCATAACGGTGCGCAGCACGCAGGCCCGTTCGCTGGGGCAATCCTTGCAGGGAGCGTAGGCGGTTTGGCTGACGCAGGGCACCCAGGCGATTGGGCCGTCCACCAAGCGCACAACTGAGCTGAGGGTGACGGTGTCGGGATGTCGCTCCATGGCGTAGCCACCGCTTTTGCCGAGCTTGCTTTGGATGAGTCCGCCGTTGCGCAGGTCGACGAGGATGGCTTCCAGAAATTTTCGTGGAATGGCCTCGTGCCTGGCAATTTCATGAGTGCTGACCAAGGAGCCGTTGCGGTGTCTGGCCAGATGAAGAATGGCTCGAATACTGTACTTGGCGCGCATGGAAAGCATCGGGGAAGATTATCGGTTAGTCCGGGGGGTTCAAGCCTTATTCGGCTTGGACGCGAGACCGGTTAGGATTTTTTTCAACACATCCAAGCACGGGTGCTCACCGTCAGCGGGTTCGACGAGGCAGTATTGCATGAATAACTTGGGGACTTTCAGCGGTCTAAATGCCGTGCCTTGGCCGCAGTAGTGGGCGAGATTTTCATTGAGGAAAGTCACACCGAAACCAGCCGCGACCATGTTCACCGCCAGGATGCGACTCTCCGCTTCCTCAATGATATTCGGGAAAAAGCCGGCCTGTTCGCAGCCGCTGATGATGTTGCGGTGCAGGCTGGGGTTGACTTGATAGGGGAACAGGATGAACTTTTCGTCCGCCAGCGCGGACAGTGAGATTGCTTTTCGCACTGTCAGCGGGTGATTGTCGGGCAGGACGACGCCCATCGCTTCCGTCGCAATCGGCGTGCCGCCGGCGCCGGAGACAATCGCCGCGTCCAGCCGTCGCAATGTCACTTCGCGCGACAATTGCTCGGAGTGCCCCTGTTTTAACTGCACGCTGACATGGGGCAGTTTTTCCCGCAGACTCCGCAGCAGCGACGGCAAAAAACTCGCCATTGCCGACTCGGTGTAACCCAACGCCAGCGTGCCGCGCTGACCGTCAGCGGCCTCGCGCGTCTCCCGGACCAGCACGGTGACATCGGTCAACAGCCCCGACACGCGCCCGCGCAAAAAACGCCCGGCGTGGGTCAGCGTCACGCTGCGTTTGTCACGGCGGAACAGCGGCTTGCCGATGGTTTCCTCCAGTTGTTGAATCTGACGTGACAAGGCCGGCTGCGTCAAATGCAATTCCTCCGCCGCGCGGTGGAAATTCAGATGGTCAGCGAGCGCCTGAAACGATTTCAACAACCTCAACTCAACATTCATTGATGCGGTTAGTTTATCACGAAATAAAAAAATACTACTTCTAATGTATCGCCAAATCCGTCATGATCAGCGGCATGGGTAAAACATTATTCGAGAAAGTTTGGGAGGCGCACACGGTCAGAGTGTTGCCCAACGGCCAGACGCAGTTGTTAATCGGCACGCATTTGATTCACGAAGTCACCAGCCCGCAGGCATTCGCGATGGTGCGCGAACTGGGGCTGAAGGTCAGGTTTCCACACCGCACGTTCGCGACGGTGGACCACATTATCCCGACGGAGTGTGTGGACGAGCCGTTCGCCGACCCGCTGGCGGAGGCGATGTTGCGGGAATTGCGCAAAAATTGCCGCGAGAACGGCATCACGTTGTTTGACCGCGGCACGGGCAAGCAGGGCGTCGTGCACGTGGTTGGGCCGGAGCAAGGCATCACGCAGCCGGGCACAACCATCGCGTGCGGTGACTCGCACACATCGACACACGGGGCGTTTGGCGCGATTGCGTTCGGCATCGGCACGACGCAGGTGCGCGATTTGCTGGCCACGCAGACGATGGCGCTCGGCAAATTAAAAGTGAGGCGCATTGAGGTGAACGGCAGCCTGCGCCCCGGCGTGTACGCGAAGGATGTGATTTTGCATATCATCCGCACGCTGGGCGTGAACGGCGGCACAGGCTACGCCTACGAGTACGCGGGCGCGGTGTTCGACAATTTTTCGATGGAAGAGCGGATGACCGTTTGCAACATGTCCATTGAGGGTGGCGCGCGTGTCGGTTACGTTAATCCGGATGAAAAAACTTTCGCCTATCTGAAGGGACGTCCCTACGCGCCCGCTGACGGTGAGTGGGCGCGGGCGGTGGCGCGCTGGCGGTCATTCGCGTCGGACGCTGACGCTCACTACGACGACGTGGTGACCATCAGCGGCGCGGACATTGAGCCAACGGTGACATGGGGCATTAATCCTGGCCAAGCCATCGCCATCGGCGAGCGTATTCCCACCGTCAACGACTCGCCGGAGGGCGAGCAAGCGCTGGTAAAGGAGGCGCTTGAATACATGAAGTTCGGCGGCGGCGAACCCATCAAGGGCAAACGGATTGACGTGGCCTTTCTCGGCTCGTGCACCAACGGGCGCTTGAGCGATTTTCAGGAGGTGGCGAAGTATTTGCCGGGCAGGCGCGTCGCCGACGGGGTGAGGGCGATCGCCGTTCCCGGCTCGCAAGTCGTCGCGGCTATTTGTGAAGAATTGGGAATTGATAAAATTTTCCGCGCCGCGGGTTTTGCGTGG
>JAITHY010000159.1 GCA_031279715.1 Verrucomicrobiales bacterium
TTCAAAGATTTTAGCAACCTGACGGTCAGCGGCTTGGACATCACGGGTTATGACACTGCCAACTGGAGTGCTGAGCTTGACGGCTTGGGCTGGCTGCACTTCGCCGCCATTCCTGAACCGAGCACATGGGCGCTGACGGTGACGGGATTGCTAATGATTGCGCTGATGATGAGAATTTTGCCGTCTAAAACGGCAGATAAAAACAATAAATAAAACGGAAAGAAAAATATGAAATTAAAATTAAAAAAAGTTCAGTATAAGGGCCTCACCCCCAAGCAACAGGAAAATTACAATTTTCACAAACTGGCGGCAATTCTTGCGGATTATGGGTTCGATAGCATCAGATTGGCAAATGATTGGGAAGGCGCGGATTTTCTTGCACTCCATAATAACGGAGATGACATCATAAAAGTGCAACTCAAAGGTAGATTGGAAATAAACAAAAAGTATACCCAAAAAAATATTTACATGGCGTTTCCATTGAATGAGGAATGGTACTTGATTCCGCATGATGAATTAAAAGAGCTAGTGGAAAAAACAACAACCTATCTCAATACCGAGTCTTGGATAAACAAGGGCGAGTATAATACAACATCTCCAAATGAAGAATTACGCAAGGCTTTAGAAGAGTACAAATTGTGACGCTGCGCGTACGCGTAATTAAAGTGCCGCTGACGGTGACAGTCACCGTCAGCGGCGAACAAGTATCAATGAAAACAATACCTCCGAACTATGAAACCGACACGGTACACCCAAATTTGGTCGCTTATTTTTGCCACCCGCCTGCTCGTCGGTCCGCTTTGATTTTCAGCGCCAGCGGCGCTGGCGGCGGATGACCGCGGCCTGCCGGACACGCTGGTGTTCAGGGAGGGCGTCGAGTTGCCAGATTACGCCGCCGGTCGCGAGTTGCCGTGCCGCGTGACTTCCGATAACGGCCAGACGCTGACAGTCGATGTGTCGCGCTACAAAGGCGTGACGGAGCATCGCAAATCTGCTGGAACTGGCCGGCCAATTTCAAAAAATCCGGGCACGCGTCGCTGAGATTGAACATTTGCAGTTGGAAGGTCCGGGCCTGTACGCGCCCGTAATCAATGACCTCACCCAAGTGAGCAAGGACTGGCCGAAACTGGACGGTTTGCATGAGATGGCGGAGCGATGCGCCGACGGGATGCGACGCGAACTGTGGCTGGCGGCGGCGCGTGGCGACGACGTCGCCATGTATTTGCCGAAGCGTCAGATGAAAATGCTGACCGACAGCGGCGCGCTGTCCCTGGAGACGGCACAAAGATTCTGGAGCGAAACCGAGACGGCGCTGGCGTTCGGGCGCAAATTGCGCGCACTGAAAAAAGAGAACCGGCAGGGCGAAATCGCGACACTGACACTGCCGTCGGCGGCAGAGGAAATCACAGGCGCGTGGGAGGCGCTGACAGTGCAAGTCGCGGTAGCCAGGACAGCCCTGGCGGCGGCGGGCAAGGAACTGGGGGGCGGTTCACGCGGCGTACGACGCGGACAATTTCAACGACGCGGCGACGCAACTGGCGAAGGTAATGCAAACGTGCGCGGACCATCCGGAGGCGCTGGCGTTCAGGGACCGGGTGACTGCCGATTTTGAGCAGACATTGAAGAAAAGCAGGAATAAACGGCAGCGCGAACGACTGGACGGCATGTGGCAGGTGCTGCGCGCCAGCGGCTCGCCACGGGTGGATGAGTTCGCCGCCGACATAAACCGCGAGCGTAACTTTTTCGCCTCTTTCGAGGACTTCTCGATGCGCTGATCCTGTGCATCACATTCGGCGTGGTGCTGGCGTTCGCCACGCTCAAATATCTGAGTAAACTTTTTGCTGACGCATGATTATGAAACAAAAAATTTACAACCTGTTATTGCTGGTCACGGCGTTTGCGGCAGAAGTGTCCGTCGCGGCGGATTTCATCACCAGCGGTGGCGAAGTGTTGCGCGACGCGCAACTGCTCAAAGTTGTCGCCGGCACCGTTTACCTCGCGCACGACGGCGGGATTGCCGCGCTGACGCCGAAGCTCGTTGCCGTGTTTCCCGCCGTCGCTGGCGCCCAGCCGGCGGACCAGATAAAAATTGAGATTGAAAAATGGCTGATAGAACTCAAGGGTGGAGCGCCGGCGTCAACCACCGGCACGGCATCGAGTTCGCTGTTGATCGTCAGCGCCGAAAAACTGGCCGCCTACAAAAAAGCTGTCGGAGAAAAATACGACCAACTCGAAGCCGGCGGCGGCAAGGTGTTTACCGGGGTCACCATCACCAAAGTCAACCAGGCGTACGTCTATTTCTCTCACAGCAAGGGAGCCACGCGCGCGCTGATTTCAGACCTGCCTCCTGAGTGGGCGGAGCGTTTTGATTTCAGTCCTGTCGAGGCGGCCGCGTTCATTGAGGATGAGCAAGCCAAAAAGGAGCTTGCCGCTGACAATTTGATTAGTGCGACATCCGGTGGCATAAGAATCATTTCTGCTTTATACGGCGCGGAAAACACATGGTGGGATGTCCGTGAAACATTGCAAAACAAAATCAACTCGGGGCAAACACCGGTTCGTGTGGGCAGTGGTTCGTTTGGCGGCGACCCGATTTTTGGCAAAGTCAAGTGGCTAATCGTGAAGTACAGCCGGAACGGACAAATTATCGAAATCGAATTGCGGGAAGGCGAGACGTTTTTGCCCAACCCGAGTGCGGACGCCAAGCCAACCACAGCGCCGGCACCAAACAACAACACGAACACTAGGTCAACCACAACGCCGGCGCGGAACGGCGGCATCATCCGCAGCAAGCGCCCCATATTCGTTCCATGAGGAAGATAGTAGTGAAACGCGGCGCTGGGCGTCAGCGAAAAAATCCGGCGCTGTCGCTCAGCGTTTCACAAAAGTTGAGCGTCAGCGTTCGCTTTTTTCGACGGGTCAACCAACCAGTCATGTCATTTCTTTTTTTTCTTCCGGCGTCGGACGGAAATTTACCCAAAGCGTGCCGCCAATTGCCAAAATACCCCAACAAATAAAATAAAGAACATGCCATTCTTCGTGGCTGGATTTCATAAATTTTATCAAAAAAACCGTGCCACATATTCTTGCGGATTAAATTCCACCAAGTCATCCATCCCCTCGCCCACGCCGATGAACAGCGGGTCTATTTGCTCCTCGGCTTTGATGGCGGCGACGGCGCCGCCTTTTGAGGATGTGTCGAGTTTGGTGACGATGATGCCGCTGATGGTGAGAAATTTGTGGAATTGCCGCGCCTGGTCGAGGGCGTTGCCGCCGTTGGTTCCGTCGAGCACCAGCAGCGTTTCATGCGGCGCTGACGGTGACTGATTTTGCACAACGCGCTTCACTTTTTCCAGTTCGCGCATCAGGTTTTCCTTGTTGTGCAAACGCCCCGCCGTGTCAATCAATACCAGGTCAGCGTCAGCGGCGCGCGCGGCGGCGAGTCCTTGAAAGGCCGCCGCCGCCGGGTCGCCGCCCTCGCGGCCCGCGCTGAAGCCGGCGCCGAGGCGGTCAGCCCAAATCTTGAGCTGGTCAATGGCGGCGGCGCGAAACGTGTCCGCGCCGACGAGGTGAACTTTCTTGCCCGCCTTTTTGTAACGGTGGGCGAGCTTGGCGATGCTGGTGGTCTTGCCCGTGCCGTTGACGCCGATGATGAGCCACACGGCGGGGTCGCCGCTGACGGTGAGTTGGCGGACGGGTTGGTCCCAAAGCGACAAAATGGCCTGTGAGGCGGCGGCGGTGACGGTTTGCGCGGACAGCGTTTGTCCTTTCAGGCGGGTCAAAATCCGCTCTGTCAGCGTCAGTCCCAAATCCGACTGGATGAGATGCGCCTCGACGTCATCCCAATCAATTTTGCCGCCCTTGATTTCCGCGGCCCACTTTTTGAAAAATGAAAACATGACGGGGATGATTTTAGCGCAAAGGCGCGGGGAGGCGAAGCACGTTTTTTGCTTGGGCGGTCACGGTCAGCGGAGTCACGGCTTGAACCATTCATCGGCGTTGAGGAACAGCGGGTAGTGGTCGCTGACGGTGTAACGGACGGGGATGATTTTGACCCATGGAGGCTCGGTTGTTAATCGTGAGCGCAGGGATTTGGAAATCAAAATATGGTCGAAATCGTTGTCGGGATAACCTTCATTATCAGCGGGGATGGTGATGCGTTGGCCGGGGGGCAGACCGTCGGCGGCGTCGGTAAAGCCGAGTTTGAAAAGGCGGCGCAGGGTTTGTTCTTGCTTGAAAATCGGGTCGTGGACACTGGTGTTGAAATCGCCCAGGAGCATGATGTGGTCGCGGGCGGGGTTGAGTTTGCGTCGGCGCCAGTCCCATTGGAGATAGTCGATGGCGGCCTCGCGTTTGGCGCGGTTGGCGGCGGGGTTGCCGAGGTTGCTTTTGAGGTGGACGGCGTACACGGTCAGCGGCTCCTTGTTGGGCAGGATGAATTGAACGCCGAGGATGCCGCGCGCGGGGCGGTTGAACGCGGCGGGGAATTCGTGAAAATCAAGCGCCCAGATTTCCCGCCACGGATGGCGGCTGAGGACGGCCAGGCCCTGGTTGGGCAGGCCGGTGTCATCATCAGCGGGGCGAGGGATGTCCGTGCAGGCGAGGTTGGGATAATTGAGCTGGAGTTTTTTCAAGTCGGCGAGGCTGCGGATTTCACAGGCGAACATGATGGTTGGATTTTGGTCGGCGAGAATTTCTTGGACACCTTTGATTTGCAGGCGCGGGAGATGCGGCGCGGCGCGGCGCGGATTTCGGCCGGGGAACCATTCGATGTTCCAACAGCCAATGCTGAAGTTTTTTTCATGGTCAGCGGCGCCGGTTTCGTGCGGGGGGATGACAATTTTGGGCGGCAGCAACGCCAACGCTGACGCCGAGCCGAGAAGCCAGAGGCCGATGATTTTCAAAGTGCGCGCGAGCATGCCTTGATGTTAACGGGGAAATTAATTCGTGTCCATTTGTGTTCATTCATGGTTTAATCAAATTCATGTTGTCCGCGAAAAGAGTGACCGCGATGCTCGCGCTGGCGCTGGCGGTGGCGCTGGCGGGCATCGGCACGGGTTTGCTGACGGTGAGGCGGCTGGCGGACACGCGGCGCGAGTTGTCACGGTCAGCGGGGCAGAACCGGGAATTATTGGAAAAGATTGACCGGCTTGGCGGGCAGTTGGCGCGGGTGCGAAAAAGTTTTGACGACACGCTCTCGCAGCTCAAGAGCCGTGATTCGCTGCTGGCGCGGG
>JAITHY010000167.1 GCA_031279715.1 Verrucomicrobiales bacterium
TGCAAGTCATCATGAACCCCGCCGACGACATCAACCTGCTGCGCATCATCAACCAACCCGCGCGCGGCATCGGCAAAGTCACCCTCGAAAATCTCACCCGCTGCGCCCGCGAAGCCAGGCGCAGCGTCTGGGACGAACTTCAGCGTCAGCGTGACGGCGGGCGCGTGCAAGCGGGGTTGGAAAAATTTTCCGCGCTCATCCACCGCTATCACATCCGTGTTCAACAAGAAACCGCCTGGTCGCAAATCATGAAAGACTTGCTGGAGGAAATCGGCTATTTCGAGGATCTCCGCCGCGCCAGCAAGGACCATAACGAGGTTTCCAGCCGTTGCGAAAATGTTCAGGAGTTTGTCTCATCGCTGGCGGACTATGAACGTCAGCGTGAAGGCGCCTTGCAAAATTTTGTCGATAATTTGCGACTCGAACAAAAAGAGGACAAAGACGAGGAGAAAGACGGTTTCGGCGTTACGCTGATGACCTTGCACGCCGCCAAGGGGCTGGAATTCCGCCGCGTCTTCCTCGTCGGGGTCGAGGAAGGCATCCTCCCGCATGACCGCTCAAAACTGGAGGGCAATATCGAGGAAGAACGCCGCCTTTTCTACGTTGGCATAACCCGCGCAATGAAAGGGCTGGCGCTGAGCTATTGCGACAAACGCCTCCGCTACGGCAAGGAAGAGCCGCGCCATCCGTCCAGTTTTCTCGCCGAATTGCCGCCCGATGTGTTTGAATCCGTCAACGCCCGCGCCACGCTGACCGAGGTAAAACCCGAACAAGTCGCCAGCCGTTTCAGCGCGCTCAAGGCAAAGCTGGGCAAGGGTTAATCTTTACTGACGCGCAACCAGTGAACAACAGCGACAAGTGTGATGAGTCCCGTCACAGTCCAAAATTCGGGTATGGTGAGATGGACAACGTCAGCGTATTCAAAATTGTGTGAAACCAGGTATAAATGAATCCCCTGGAACATTAACTTCAAGCCAATCCACGCCACCAGCACATAGGCGTAGATCTTGAGGGGCGGAAATTTTTCCAACAATTTCAGCACAGCGACAGCGGCGAAGCGCATCGCCACCAATCCGATTATCGCGCCGCTGTAGATGATGAGGATGTTGTTGGTCACACCAACCGCCGCTAACACTGAGTCCACGGCAAAGGCGAGATCCGTGAGTTCGATAATGACAACCACTTTCCAAAAATTTACACCGCTGCCGTTGACGGACTTGGGAACGGTTGGATCGTGATGGCTGGCGTCGGTCAGATGATTAACCGCCAGCCAAATGAGATAACCGCCGCCGAGAATTTGCAAAAACCAAAACTTGATAATCCACACCGCGCCGAAGATGGCAATAAAACGCAGCACGAATGCCCCGGTAATTCCATAGAACAGGGCGCGCCGCTGAAGTTCGGGCTTGAGTTGTTTGGCCAGCACGGCGAGCACGACGGCATTGTCAGCGGACAAAATAATCTCCAAACCCGCCAAAGTCAGAATGACTGGGGCCGCACTCCATGTCAAAGAGTTAAAGCTGTCGATGAGTGTCATGGTCAGCGGTTGTTGACAAAATCAACGATGCGTTCGACAGCGACCTCCAGCTGCTCCATCGCCGTCGCGTAACTGCAACGCACAAAACCCTCGCCTGAGGGGCCGAAGGCGGTGCCAGGCACCATCGCCACTTTTTTCTCCTCCAGCAGTTTGACGGCAAACTCGCGGCTGGTCAGGCCGGTGACGCTGATGTTGGGAAACAAATAAAACGCGCCTTGCGGTTCGTGGCACACCAAACCCAGCCGGTTGAAATGATGCGCCAGGAAATTCCGGCGGCGGCGGTATTCGTCGCGCATATGCCGCATCGCGGGCGCGCCGTTCTTCAGAGCCTCAGCGGCGGCCTCCTGGCTGACGACGGGCGCGCAGAGCATCGCGTACTGGTGCACGCGCAGCATCGCCTCGGTCAACTCCGGCGGGGCGCAGACGTACCCGATGCGGAATCCGGTCATCGCATACGCCTTGCTGAAGCCGTTGAAATAAATGGTGCGCTCCCTCATGCCGGGGACGCTGACGATGGACGGTTGCGCGCCGCTGTAACTCAACTCGCAATAAATCTCGTCGGTCAGCACCAGCAAGTCGTGCTCAATGCACAGGCGGGCGATTTTTTCCTGCTCCTCGCGCGACAACACGGCGCCGGTCGGGTTGCACGGGAAGTTCAACATCAGCGCCCGCGTGCGTGGCGTGATGGCGCGGCGCACATCGTCGGCGCGGAGGGTAAAGTTATCAATCTGCCGCGTGGCAATCGGCACGGCTTTGCCATGCGCCAGCACCACGCTGGGATTGTAGGAAACGTAACACGGCTCGTGGAACAACACCTCGTCGCCCGGATTGATGATTGCGCGCAGGGCGATGTCCAGCGCCTCGGACACACCAACGGTGACGAGAATTTCCCGCTGCCAGTCATACGACACCCCGTGACGCTCAGCGACGTAACGGGCAATTTGTTGCCGCAACAACGGAGTGCCCAGGTTTGATGTGTACCCCGTCTTTCCGTGTTCCAGCGCGTAAATCGCCGCCTCACGAATGTGCCACGGCGTGACGAAATCCGGCTCGCCAACACTCATCGAAATCACGTCCTTCATGCTTTGCACAATGTCAAAGAAATCACGGATGCCACTGCGCGGAATTTGTTGCACATGGTCAGCGACGCGGGATTTGCCAACCGCCGTTTTCATGGGGAGACTTTCAGCCGTTCCTCGAACTGTTCTTGCGTGAACAGCGTGCCTTGTTCCTTATACGCCTTCAACATGAAATGAGTGGCGGTGGACAATACGCCGCTGATGGTGGCAAGTTTTTCGGAAACAAACGTGGCGACCTGCCGCAAATCGCCGCCCTCGACGATAACCAGCAGGTCATAACCGCCGCTCATGAGGTAACAGGTCTTCACCTCGTCATACTTGGCGAGGCGGGCGGCGAGGCGGTTGAAACCGCCGTCGCGCTCCGGTGTGATTTTCACCTCGATGAGCGCCCGCACCGCCTTGTGGTCAGCCTTGTCGTGGTCAATAATGGCTTTGTACCCAACGATAACCTTGTCCGTTTCGAGTTGCGCGACGCGGCGGCGCACCTCCTCCA
>JAITHY010000238.1 GCA_031279715.1 Verrucomicrobiales bacterium
GAACAAATCAGCCGCGGCAACAAAGTCACCATCAGCGGCGACTCCTGGAGCCCAAACACCAACGGCGCCCGCGCCGAAATCGGGGCCGGCCTCATCTGGAACCTGGACGAAAACAACCAGCTCCACCTCGACTACGAGGCCTCCTTCGGCGCCAAGTTCGACAAACCCTGGGGCCTCAACGCGGGTTACAGATACCAGTTCTAAACCACCACGCCGCTGAGGTCATCCTCAGCGCAAATTGTTCAACCCCGCCGCTGACGATGAACCTCAGCGCGGGGCACCCGCGGGATTGACAGAACCCTTAAATCCACTTGGCTTTTCGACGCTGACGTTGATAATGACGGGGTGTGGCCATGAATATTTCCCATCGCTCGGCTGTTAACTGTTTGTCGTGGAACTCGGCGCCCTCGTCGGTTTGCAATATCGTTCGGGCCGTTGTGTGCGGACTGGCGGCGGCGGTCTTTCAAAAAACGCCGCTGTTTATGCAAGTCGAAATCTGCGGGCGATTGCGCGCGCTTGATACGCTGACGTTCACGCGGGTGAGTTTGCCGGTAATCAGCGGTGTGTCATTGCCAGCGGGCGCTTTGATGGCAAAAGCCAGGTCAATTGGTTTGTTCGCCCCGCGCGGCCTGTTTTGCGCCGGGATGAAAGCGCGGGGGGAGTTGAAAGGCTGACTGTTATGCCCACCCTCAGCGTCATCGTGCCGCTTTACAACGCGGGAAAGTTTTTCGCTCCGTTTATGGAATCACTGCTGGCGCAAAACATTGCCGGCTGGGAAATCATCATCGTCAACGACGGCTCGACCGACGGCTCCGGCCTTGCCGCCAGGACGTACGCTGAGCGTCACCCGTTCATCCGTGTCATTGATCAGCCCAACCAGGGCGTCTCCGTCGCGCGCAACACCGGCTTGTCCGCGGCGGTCGGGCGTTACGTCGCGTTTCCCGACGCTGACGATGTGCTGCGGCCTGGAATGTACCGGACGCTGCTGCTGGCGGCGGAGGAGCGCGGCCTCGACCTTGCGCAAGCCAACGGCGAGTACGAATGGGAGGAGCGCGGCAACGCCAGAACGCCCATCTTCCCGCCGCGCCTCAAAACCACCGGCGTCATCGACGGCGCCGCCTGGCTGAAGGCGGGGCTGGAATCGCGCAAATTTTTGCACGTGGTCTGGCTGGCGGTTTACCGGCTTGATTTTTTGCGCCGGCATCATCTTGACCGTTTCGCGCCCGGTTTGCACCATCAGGATATTCCCTGGACAACCGAGGTTCTTTACAACGCCAGGCGGGTCATGTATTGCGCCCGGCCGTTTTATTGGTACCGCATTCACGGCCAGTCTGTCAGCCACGTCCGGGCCGGCGACCCCAAGCTTTTCCGCGACGCCCGTCACTACATGAAAATCGCCGGAATGCTCGACGAATTGAATCTCCGTTATCAAGAAACAATCACCATCCATCCCGTCTTCCGCTGGCAAATTACCAAGGAGGCGCTCGGAGTCTATCACTCCGCGCGCCAGGCCGGGGCGCCCGCCGTCCGCGCGCAAATCTGCCGGGAATTGCTGGATCGGAAACTCGACCAACTCATGTGGCGCAACGCCGTCGGCCTCAGGCAAAAATGGCGGCTGTGGCGTTATCTGCGTGACATTCGCCGCTGGGCGCGGGAATGCCTCACCGTCAGCGGCTCATAATCGCACCCGCGAAAACACGCTCAGCGGCAGCCGCTTGCCGAAACGGTCCGTCAGCGTCAGCTCGCCGCACTCGCGCTGACTGTCAGCGCCAAAGATGCTCATGGTCAGCGTGTCCGCCACCAGCGCGGAGAAACCGTTGGAGTACAAGTTCAGCAATAAAAAACTGTCGCGCGGCGCGAGGATTTTTTGGCATGCCTGCAGCATCTCCAGAATATTCTCGTCCAGTTTCCACCGCTGACCGTCAGCGCCGTGACCGTAAGCGGGCGGGTCGAGCAAAATCCCCTGGTACACGTTTCCCCGCTTCGCCTCTCGCCGCGCGAATTTCAGCGCGTCGTCCACCATCCAGCGAATGTCCGCCAAGCCCGACGCCTCCATGTTCTCCCGCGCCCAGGTCACCACTTGTTTCACCGAATCCAGATGTGTCACCGTCGCGCCCGCCGCGCGCGCCGCCAGTGAGGCGCCGCCCGTGTACGCGAACAAATTCAACACTTTCGGCGCCGTCAGTGATTGCACCGTGTCGTAAATCCAGCGCCAGTTCGGCGCCTGTTCGGGAAACACGCCGAGGTGTTTGAACGAGGTCAGCCCCAGCCGCAAGTTCAAATCCATCCGCTGATGCTGAAATTGAATCCGCCAGCGATCGCGCATCCCGCGCCGCAGGCTCCACGTCCCGCCGTCCTCCTTTCCCGCCGCGCCAACCCCCGCCGTGAATGTCGCGTCCGCCCGCCATTCCTCCGCTGAGCATGAGCGCGCCCACACCGCCTTCGGCTCCGGCCGCCGCACCACGTACTCGCCGAACCGCTCCAGCTTTTCAAAGCCGCCGCTGTCGATGAGTTCGTAGTCCGGCCAGTGGCCTGGGGTCAGGATTTTCATGGCAATTGATTCAACAGTTGATATTTCCCCACCGTCAGCGGGCGGTGAATTGCGTTGGCGATGAATTGTTTCCCGCCGCTCACCGCCGTCACCAACGGTTTTTTTAACGCCAGCAATGACGCAATCGCCGCCGAATACGTGCACCCCGCGCCGTGCGGTTTCAACTTCGCGTTGCGCGGCGACTCCAGGCAACAGACCCGCTGACCGTCATACAACAAGTCAATGGCGCCGCCCGTCCGCAAATGCCCGCCCTTGATGAGGAACGGCACGCCCCAAATTTGATGACAATCCACCGCCGCCGATTCCATCTCGTCCAGCGTCGTGATGTTCCTGCCGAGCAACACCGCCGCCTCGTCCAGGTTCGGCGTCACCAACGACGCCAGCGGCAGCAATTCATCCATTAACACCCGCGCCGCGTCCCGCTTCAACAACAGCGCCCCGCTCGTCGCCACCATCACCGGATCCACCACCAGCCGCGGGCGTGTTCGCGCGGTCAGCGTCCGCAAATTTTTAGCCACCGCGCGAATAATTTCCTTTGAGTACAACATCCCCGTCTTCATCGCCCCGACGGGAAACGCCTCGAACACCAGGTCCATTTGCCGCTGAACCTCACGCGGCGGCACCGGTGTCACGGACGCCACCCGCGCCGGATTCTCCGCGACGACACAAGTGACCGCCGTCGTCCCGAACACGCCGAGTGACGTGAACGTTTTCAAATCCGCCTGGATTCCCGCCCCGCCGCTGTTGTCCGACCCCGCCACCGTCAGCGCCACGGGAAATGATTGTCTGGCCATCGTGGTAAACTACGCGCCAAAGCCGCAAAATTCAAACGCCAAAAAATCCGTGTCCATCCGCGTCCGTCCGTGGTTAAATCTTCCGCGTGAAAATCATCCGCTATGCTGACGCTGACCAAAGCGTCAAATTTGCCGCGCTTGCGGCGGACGGCTCCGCGCGCGAAATTGACGGCGATATTCTGCAACACTTCACCGTCAGCGGGCGCCCCGCTGACGTTCGCAAACTCCTCGCCCCGATCGACCCGCGCGCCATCATGTGCGTCGGCCTGAATTACAAAAAACACGCCGCCGAAACCAGGTGCGAGATTCCGCGATACCCGGTTTTGTTTTTCAAAAATCCCGCCGCCGTTCAAAACCCCGGCGACCCGATTGTGCTGCCCGCCGCGCTGCCAAGCACGAAAGTGGATTACGAGGTCGAGCTGGTCATTGTCATTGGCAAAACCTGCAAAAACGTCAGCGTCAGCGACGCGCTTGGTTACGTGCTGGGCTACACCGCCGGCAATGATGTCTCCGCCCGCGACTGGCAGAAATTCGGCGGCGGCGGCCAATGGTGCCTCGCCAAAACCTTCGACACTTTCGCCCCGATCGGGCCGTGTCTCGTGACCCGCGACGAAATTCCAAATCCCGGCGCGCTGACGGTCACCACCACGCTCAACGGCGAAGTGCTTCAAAATTCCAACACCTCCGACATGATTTTCAGTTGCGCGGAAATAATCTCCTTCCTCAGCAAAGCCACCACGCTGCTGCCGGGCACGGTGATTTTCACCGGCACGCCGGAGGGCGTCGGCATGGGGCGCAATCCGTACGTGTGGCTGAAACCCGGCGACACCGTCAGCGTCTGGATTGAGAAAATCGGCGCGCTGACCAATCCCGTGAAATAAAAACTTCCTCGCCTCCGGGCGGGGTTGCGGTAAATTCCCACGATGATAAAAGTCGGACTTGTCTCCCTTGGTTGCGCGAAAAACCTCATCGACTCCGAGGTCATGGCCGGTCATCTTCAGCGGGTGGGCATGGCGCTCACGCCGGACGCCGCTGACGCTGACGCGCTCATCATCAACACGTGCTCGTTCATCGACCAGGCCAAAAAGGAATCCATCGCCGCCATCCATGAGGCGGTGGAGGCCCGCGGCGGCGCCCGGCGTCAGCGCATCATCGTCGCCGGCTGCCTGGCGCAACGCTTCCGGCTGGAATTGCCCGCGCTGATGCCGGAGGTGGACGCCTTCATCGGCCTTGATCAAATTCCGCAAATCGCCGGCATCATCAGCGGCTTGTTCAATCCGGACGCCGACGTCCGGGCCTCCGCGCGCAACCTCGTCACCGTCAGTCCTCGCTACATTC
Source organism: Verrucomicrobiales bacterium (assembly GCA_031279715.1). Lineage (GTDB taxonomy): Bacteria > Verrucomicrobiota > Verrucomicrobiia > Methylacidiphilales > JAAUTS01 > JAIRPN01. The sequence goes on from JAITHY010000238.1 coordinate 4,684, forward strand.
CCGACTACGACACCCCGCGCTTCCGTCTCACGCCGGCGCATTATGCTTATGTCAAAATTGCCGAGGGCTGCAACCATCATTGCACATTCTGCGTTATTCCGAAAATTCGCGGCAAACACCGCAGCCGCGCGCAGGATTCCGTCGTCCGCGAGGCGCGCGACCTCATCAGCGGCGGCGTGCGTGAACTGAATCTCATCTCGCAAGACACGACGTACTTCGGCATGGACCGATGGACCGGCGCGCGCGCGAACCGGCGCTCCGGCGTGGACAGCGCGCGCGGCGAATCGCTGGCGTCGCTGCTGCGCGAACTGGACACCATCAGCGGCGACTTCTGGCTGCGGCTGCTCTACACGCACCCCGCGCATTGGAGCGACGAACTCATCCAAACCATCGCTGACAGCCGGCACGTCGCGCGGTACATTGACATCCCGCTGCAACACATCAGCGACCGCATGCTCGCCCGCATGAAGCGCGAGACCAGCGGCGCCCACATCCGCGCCCTGGTCAAAAAAATGCGCGAGCGCATTCCCAACCTGGCCATCCGCACCACCTTCATCGTCGGGTTTCCCGGCGAGACGGACGCTGACTTTGACGAGTTGATGAACTTTCTTGACGAGGCGAAATTTGAGCGGGCCGGCATTTTTGAATACTCGCGCGAGGAAGGCACCCGCGCGGCCGGTCTTGACGGCCGGGTGCATCATGCCACGCGCCGCGCCCGCTGGAACAAGGCGATGGCGCGCTTGCAGGAACTTTACGCGGACACCAACCGCCGGCAGGTTGGCAAAACGCTGCGGGTTTTGGTCGGGGAACCCGGCGTCGCCCGCTCCGAATGGGACGCCCCCGGCGTCGACGGCGGTGTGTTCGTGAATAGGGCGTTGCCGGCGGGCCAGTTCGCCGACGTCACCATCAGCGGCTGGCGCGGGTACGACTTGGAGGCGGCGGATTGACGCCTGGCGTCGCGGCGTCCCATTCCGCGAGGATGGGCTGAACGTCAGCGAGGGTCAGGCGCCTGGGCCGGGCCAGGCGCGGGTCTTCGCCGCGATATGTGATGCAAATCTCGTTCAACGGGGCGCCGCTGAGCTTCACCAGTTCGTAGGTGATGACCAGCCTTTCGTGCTCAATGCCGTCGGGTCCCTCGTAGGTGCGCGGGCCGGTGTGGATTTCCTGTTCGCCGATCCATTGACAACCGCCGGCGGTTTTGCGGAAGGCGATGGTGCGCGCGGTTTTGCCGTGTGTGTGCAGCATCGCGTCGTAACCGGCGCGCGTCCGGGTTTCCAAGCGGAGTTGATCGGTCGCCGCAATCGGTGTGAAGCCCAGCGCGGCGCGGTCAACGGCGGCGACGGCCTGCCACAGCGGCGGCAGGCGCGGGTCGTCGTGGCGGACGGGTTCCGGAATCAAGCCGCACGCTGACAGTGACAGCAGCGGCAGGAGCAGTGTCAGCGGTGCGCGCATGGGGTTAACGTGTCTTGCGGCGTTTGAGGCTGAGCTGGACGATGGATTTTTGCAGGCCGGCCCGCAGCGCGGCTTCCTCCTCGGGAGAGACTTTTTCCCGCAACGCCTGTTGCGCGCGGGCGATGGCTTCCTCGACGCTGACCTCGTTGATTTGCTCCTCACTCAGCGCGATGTCGGTGAGGATGATCACTTTGTTCTCGGTGATTTCCACGAAGCCGCTGCCGATGGCGAGCCAGTCCCGCTGACCGTCATGGTTGGTTTGCAAATGACCCGGCTCCAGCATCGTCAGCAGCGGGACGTGGCCGGGCAGCACCTCCATCTCGCCGTTGGTCGCGGGAATGACCACACTGTCAACGTCAGCGGCGTAGGCGGTTTTTTCCGGTGTGATGATTTCGAGGCGCAGAGTCATTTTTACTTCACGGTGTCGATTCCGCCCTTCATGTAAAAACTCGTCTCCGGCACGTCATCGTGTTTGCCCGCGAGGATTTCGCCAAAGCCGCGCACGGTGTCGCTGATGGTGACGTATTGCCCGGCGAAACCGGTGAACACTTCGGCGACGTGGAACGGCTGGCTGAGGAATTTTTGGATTTTGCGCGCGCGCTGCACTGTCAGCTTGTCCTCGTCGGACAATTCATCCATGCCGAGGATTGCGATGATGTCCTGCAATTCCTTGTATTTTTGCAACACCTTTTGCACGCCGCGCGCGACGCGATAATGTTCCTCGCCGACGACTTCCGGCGAGAGCGCGTTGGACGTGGAGGCGAGCGGGTCCACCGCGGGATAAATGCCCAGTTCGGCGATGGAGCGTTCCAGCACGATGGTTGAGTCCAGGTGCGCGAACGTGTTCGCCGGCGCGGGGTCGGTCAAATCGTCAGCGGGCACGTACACCGCCTGGAACGAGGTGATGGAGCCGCGCTTGGTCGAGGTGATGCGTTCCTGCAAGTCACCCATCTCCGACGCCAGCGTGGGCTGGTACCCGACCGCTGACGGTGAGCGTCCCAGCAAGGCGCTGACTTCCGCGCCCGCCTGCGAGAAGCGGAACACGTTGTCGATGAACAGCAGCACATCCTGGTTTTTCTCGTCGCGAAAATATTCCGCCATCGCCAGCGCGCTGAGGGCCACGCGCATGCGCGCGCCGGGCGGTTCGTTCATTTGTCCGTACACCAGCGCGACTTTTGATTTTGCCAAATCTTTCAAATTGATGACGCCGGACTCCGCCATTTCGTTGTACAAATCATTGCCCTCGCGCGTGCGTTCGCCGACGCCGGCGAAGACCGAATAGCCGCCGTGCGCCTTGGCGATGTTGTTAATCAACTCCATGATGACGACGGTTTTGCCAACGCCCGCGCCGCCGAACGCGCCGACTTTGCCGCCCTTGGTGAACGGGCAAATCAAGTCAATGACCTTGATGCCGGTCTCCAAAACCCGCGCCTTGGTGTCCTGCTCCGTCAGCGTTGGCGCGGGGCGGTGGATGGCGTAGGTTTTGTCAAACTGTACCGGCCCGTTTTCGTCCACCGGCTCGCCGAGCACGTTGAAGATGCGCCCCAGCACGCCTTCGCCGACCGGCACCGAGATGGGCGCGCCGGTGTTGACGACCTCCATGCCGCGCTTGAGGCCGTCGGTGGAACTCATCGCCACCGCGCGCACCCAGCCCTGGCCGAGATGCTGCTGCACCTCCAGCGTGATGCGGTTGGCGCCAGTCGCCGGTGTCACCGTCAGCGCCGCGTAGAGTGGAGGCGGATTTTTTTCATCAAACTCAACATCCACCACGGGACCGATGACTTGGGCGATAGTTCCGGTATTGTTCATAATGTTTCCTGCAAGAAAGCCGGTATCATTGCAAACCCCGCGCCAATTCGCCAGATAAAAATCTCATGCCCGGCTGTGAAGACAGCCGGGCATTTCGCGATTGATTTTAAATCAAAACTGATAGCGATATCCCGCGTTGAGACCCCAGGGTTTGGTGAACTTGTCGCCGAAGCTCGCCTCGTAGTCGAGGCTGAGGTGATGGGCGGCGTTGAGTTTCCAAATGAGGCCGG
>JAITHY010000015.1 GCA_031279715.1 Verrucomicrobiales bacterium
GCGGTTTGCTCGCCCTCGTAGGGGAGCAGCAGTTGCTTGCCGTTTTTGACGCCCACTGGCAGCGGCGGCAATTCGCGGCGCAATTTTTGCCAAAGCTGACGGTCAGCGGACGTGGTCAAATTCTCCGGCAGCGCCAGCAACCGTGCGGACACGGCGTCGAGACCGGCGAGGTCGGGCGAGGGATTTCTGACCTTCCAATACATCTCAATGGAGTTGCACGGGTCGAGCAGCAGCCTGCCCTGCGCATCGCGGGGAAAATGTTCATAATAAAATCGCAAGCCCGACGCGGCGACGGGGATGAGCAATTCTTTCGCAAACTGAGCGTCAGCGGTGTAATCGTAGTAGTCGAGCATCATCATGCTCAGCTCCAAAATCGGGCAGAAATAATGCCCCGTCCAGTCCGCCGGCGCGTCCGCGTCCCACTTCCTCATGCCGCCCCAAAACGGCGCGGTCTCGGCGAAATAAGTGCCGCCATGACCGTAGTATTCCTTGGTGATGACGCTGTTGCCCGCAAGCTGGCCGTGATACATTTTGAACAGCGGCAACATCATATCGAAGTCGCCCGCCGCCAGCCGCGCCCAATACATCGGGCGCGTGTTTTGGAACCAATACATTCCGCCCCAATCGCGATGGTCAGCGGTGACGGCTTTGGTCTTCGGGTTGCCTTCCTCGTCCTTGCCGTCGGGCAGCGCGGGATAATCCACCGTGAAAATCGAGCCGTTGAACTTGATGGGATACGCCCCGCGCCCGGCGCAGGCGGTGATGAAGCGTTGCAAAATGTAACCCTGCGTCACAGCGCCAGCGGTCTCGTCGCCGTCCACAAAAATCCAGCTGCGCCCCCAGAATTGCCGCCACCACGCCTGGTGTTCCTTGCGTGTCTGCTCCAAGTTCAACGCGCTGATGGTGGCGACTTGTTTGTCCAGCGCGGCGAGCCATTCGTCGGCGCTGGCGGCGGGCAGCGTCAGCACGTTGATGGAAATGAGTTGCGACCTGACGGGCAAATTGGTCGCCAATGTTTGCGCGTCCCTGGCGCTCATCTTGTCGCCGCTGATGGTCGCGCCGAATGTGAAATTCGCGCTCTGCGGGTCGCTGTCAGCGCCATTGCGGTGATACCACGTCACGCGGTTGCCGGACGGCACGATGACATCGGCGCTGACCCGGCCCCGTTTCTCCGTGCGCCAAACGCGCAACGCCGCGCTGACCGTCAGCGGCGTCTGGCTGCTGACCTCGACGCGGATGACGGGATGATTGGCGTCCACCCACACGCGCAGCGTCGTGCCCGCGCCCTCCTGCACGAGAATTTCGCTGTCGCTCAACTTCAAAATCTGCCGGAACGCCGCGCCCGCCGGCAACTGCGACGGTGACAGCGACACGCGCACCTCGCCGAGGTTCAGCAAACCGTTCGACGCCTTGACGTCCTCGCTCCAAGCGTCCGTCTTGCCGATGTAGAATAACAAGTCGCCGTTCTCCTCGACCCAGACATTCAGCGCGATGTCACCGTTGCCGACGGGCATCGCCTCGCGCGCCGACGGCCCGGGCACGTCCCACTCGACATTTTGTTTGTCCAGCAACACCGCGATGTCCGCCGGCATCTCCGCCGCTGACAGTGACCTCGCCGCGCCGCACAGAACGCCCGCCGCCAGGATAATTTTTTTCAACATATTGCTCCGTTCGTTTTTTTATTTTCCGAAAACTTGAAACTCCGCCAGCGTCGGCGTGTCGCTGGCGCTGACGATGTTCACACGAAACCGCCGCGCTCGGACCGGACGCTCCAGAGTCAACCACTGCTCCTCGCCGATGGTTGTGCCGCTGGCGATGACCCTCCACCCCTCACCGTCAGCGGCCTCCACGGTGAACTTCCGCGTCCGGAGGAACGGCGCGTCATCCAGCAAAATTTCCGCGACTTCGCGCTCCGCCCGCAAATCAACCGTGACGCTGGCGGCGCTCTCACCGTCAGCGGCCGCCCATGAGGTTTCGTTCCTGCCGTCGGTGATGTGCGATTTTTTCAACGTGTCACGCCCGGCCCACTCGCTGGAAACTTCAACCGGCGCGTTGAGCGCAAGATTGTCCGCGCCGGGCACTTCCACCGCGTCGTCCAAATTCTCCACCTCCAGCGCAATGACTGTGTCAATTTCGTCGGGCATTTGCGCGGGGACGCTGACCGTGGCGCCGCGCTCGGAGCGGGTCACGCTCAGCGGGCGCGAGGGGTCACCGAGCCAGCGGGCGCTGACAATGGTGTTTTTCAGCGGCACCGTCAGCGCGCCGTCGGCGGGCCAGCGGAAATTGTGCAGGTATAAGATGTTGTCCTTGCGCGTGAGAGTGCCCCAGCGCCAGCGTTTCAGCGGCGCGACGGTCGTGCCATAAACGGAATCCCCGTTGATTTTGAGCCATGCGCCGACACTTTGCAAAATGAGAGCGGCCTCGGAGGGCGGGAAACTGCCGTCAGCGGGCGCGCCGATGCCCAGCAGGTAATTGCCGCCCTTGCCACTGACGGTGACCAATTGGCGAATCACTGTCAGCGGCGATTTCCAATCGTGGTCGTTTTTGTTGAATCCCCAGTGCCGGTTGAGCGACATGCAGGTTTCAAACGGGCCGGACGGGCGGCCCGCCGGAATGGACTGCTCCGGCGTGTCATAGTCAGCGGGCAGGCCGAGGCGGTCGGAGATGGCGCACCGCGGCTGCAACTCGTGAACCAAGTCTGTGATTTCCCTGGCGTGGATGAGTTCCGCGCGCTGTCTGGCGCTGTACTTCTCAAAAGAACCACCGTCATCAAACCACAACGCTCCGATTGGCCCGTAGTTGGTGAGAATTTCACGGATTTGCGCCTTCATGTAGGCAATGTATTTTTCCAAGTCGGCGTCGGCATTCGGCCGTCCGTGAAAATTGACCTCGCCCCAGCGTTGCGAATATTGTCGCGGAAAATCCAACGAATACCAGTCGGGGATTGAGTAATAAAAACACAGCATGACCCCCTCCTCCCCGCAGGCCGCCGCCAGCTCCCGCAACGGATCGCGCGCCCACGGCGTTTGCCTGACGACGTTGTAATCGGTCAATTTGGTGTCATACATCGCGAAGCCGTCGTGGTGCTTGGTGGTGACGACCATGTATTTGACTCCGGCGTTTTTGATGTTGCGCACCCACTCCCGCGCGTCGAACTTCAGCGGGTTGAATTGCGCGGCGAATTTCGCATATTCCTCATACGGCATTTGGGTTTGGATTTGGAACCACTCGCCATATTCTTTTTTGCCCTGCCACTCGCCCTCCGGAACGGAATAAAGCCCGAAGTGAATGAACACGCCGAACTTCGCGTCAAAAAACGGCAGGGTCAACTCCCGCCGCGACGCCGAATTTTCCGCCGCTGACAGTGACAACGCCGCCGTCAGCGCCGCGCCGATAACCCACATTCCTTTCTTGAGCATAATTTTCGCTCTATTGCACCGTCAGCGAACTGTTCACCGTCAGCGGCTTGCCTTTTTGCACGGCGAACTCTTTGACGGTTTCGCCGTAGCGCACTTTGATTTTGCCGTCAAAATCCGGCGTGATTTTCGCCGTCGTCAGCGCTCCGTTTTTCCACGCCAAGTCCACCGTCAGCGCGCCGCGCGCGCGGATGCCGCTGACACTGCCCTCTTTCCACACCGACGGCAGCGCGGGAAGCAGGTCAAGCTCGCCATTCTGGCTTTGCAGCAGCATCTCCAAAATGCCCGCCGCCGCGCCGAAGTTGCCGTCAATCTGAAAGGGCGGGTGCGAGTCGAAGAAATTCGGGTACAAGCCGGAACCCCACTTCAAGGTTTCCGCGTTGAACGCCGGCTTGATGAGCAGTTTCAGAATTTCATAAGCGTGGTCACCGTCGCGCAAGCGCGCCCAAAAATTCACCTTCCAGCCCAGCGACCAGCCCGTCGCCTCGTCGCCGCGCGCGAGCAGCGTGACGTTCGCCGCCTTGAACAAATCAGGCGTCGCCCACGGCGTGATTTGGTCGCCCGGGTGCAATCCATACAAATGCGACACGTGCCGGTGGTGGTCCTTCGGGTCGTCAATGTCCTCCT
>JAITHY010000016.1 GCA_031279715.1 Verrucomicrobiales bacterium
CGGCTGTTCTTTCTGTTCTACCACCAATATTGGTCGTGGGATTTTGACTTGAGTTTTAACATTTTGAATTTGTCGCTGTTCAACGCGGTGCTGTGCCCGCTGTTGTTCTGGGGGCTGGATTGGATGCTCGGCGGCGGAAAAAAACGGCGTTGCGGCGGGGCTTGTTGAATATGATGCTTGTTGAAAATCCCATGGTCAGCGTCAGGGCGCGCATTCGTCTGCTGACGCTGACGGTGTTGCTGGCGGCGGGGATTTTGATTTGGAATTTGTACCATGTTCAAGTGGTCAGCGGCGACGAGTATGCCAGCAAGCGCATGAGTCAGAGCACCACCAGCGTGTTGCTGCCGCCGGCGCGCGGGATTATCGTTGACCGCAACGGCGTCGGTCTGGCGGAGAACAAGGCGAGCATTGACATTGATTTGTATTTGAACGTGTTGGTCAGCAGTTATCTGCGCGAGCGAAAAGTCAAGCGCCCGCTGACGATGGCGCCCGGCTCGAAAACGCGCAAAATGACCGACGTTGCCAAGATTGTGGACGAGGCGGCGCGGAAGGAGGTGCAGTCGCTTGGGTTCGACATGAACGGCATCAGTCGGCGTGATATTTTGCGGCATTATGACCAAAAGCCCAACCTGCCGCTGCGCATCGCGCGCGACCTGGATTTTGTCGCGCTGTCACGGGTGGCGGAACACAGCGTCAGCGTGCCGGGCTTGGAGGAGACGGCGCGACCGGTGCGCGTATACAATTACGGCGCGTTCGCGGCGCACATTCTTGGCAGCGTCGGCAAAGTCGAGGAGGTGCCTCAAGACGCGACTTACGTGCCGGACGTCATCGGCAAGGACGGCATTGAAAAAAGCATGGACGCCTGGATGCAAGGCGTGCCGGGGGCGAAGGTGTTGCGGAAGAACAGCGTCGGCTACATCCTTGGCGTGGACGCCATCAAGGAGCCGCGGTCGGGCGGCACGGTCTATTTGTCGCTGGACGCGCGCATCCAGATGATTGTCGAGCAGGAGATGCGCGGCGTTGGGCGCGGAGCGTGCGTGGTGATGGCCCCTGCCAACGGCGATATTTTGGCGATGGTCAGCGTGCCCAGTTTCGACCCGAACACTTACGGCGCTGACCTTGGCAAACTGGTGAATGACGAGACGCACCCGCTGTTTAACCGCGCCATCAACAGCTATCCGCCTGGCTCCGAATTCAAAGTCGTCACCGCGCTGGCGGCGCTCCGCAACCGCGCCATCCACTTCACACCCAACACCGTCATCAACTCCTACGACTCGTGGCACCACGCTGGCCGTCAGTGGAACGATTGGAGCAACAATCCAGGGCAGGGTGCCATCACGCTGAAGACCGCGTTGCAATGGTCCACCAACACGTTTTTCTACCAGCTCGGTGTGAAAACCGGCATCAAATCCATTCAGACCGCCGCCGCCGCCGCCGGCATGGGGGAACGGCTGTTGGTGGACGCCGACGGCAACCGCATCATCAGCGGCGAGTCGGCGGGTGTGATTCCAGGGCCGGAATTGCTCAAGCGGCGCAACGAGGCGCGAACGTCAGCGTGGGAGGCGCGGCGCAAAAAAAATCCGCAGTCGCGCGAATCCAGGCCGCTGCCGGAGGTGTGGAACGATGGCAACACCATCAACACGTCCATCGGACAGGGCGATGTCGAGGTCACGCCGTTGCAACTGGCGGTGTTGATGAGCGCCATCGCCAACGGCGGGACTGTGTGGTATCCGCGCTTGGTGACGCACGTCGCCGACGTGCCGGATGACGCCAATGGTGACGGCCAGCAATTTCCGCCGCGCATGAAGGGCGCGCTGGGGCTGACCCCGGCGCAATTGCAGGCCATCCGCGAGGGCTTGCGCGCGGTGGTCGCGGCGGGCACCGCGCAACGGGCGGCGGTGAGGGATTTTCCGGTCGCTGGCAAGACCGGCACGGCGCAGTTCAACGCGCTGCGCGACGGGGTGGCGGTGAAGGACAACAAGACGTGGTTTAGCGGCTACGCGCCGTACCAACAGCCGCGCTATGTGGTCACGGTTTTGGTGGAGAACGGCTACAGCGGCGGCGCGTCCAGCGCGCCCATTGCCGCGAGGATTTTCAAGCGGCTCGCCGCTTTGGAAAAAGGCGCCGCGGTTGAACTGGCGTATTTGCCGCCGGCACTGGGGAATTTTTTGCCGGTGCGCGATTCCTCCGTCGATGCCGCCGCTGCCGATGAGTCGCCGAGCGAGGACATTCCCGTCGCGCCGCCCGTCAACCGCGAACTACGGCGAGGGGGGCGCCGCTGATGATGAACCCGTTCAAGAAAATCCTGAACATGAACTGGTTTTTGTTCACGCTGATGGCGGTGTTGATAATTGCCGGCCTGTGGTTTATCAAATGCGCGGCGGATTACGCGGAGAACGCCGACTTGCTCAGGAAGCAGCAAAACTGGCTGATGATCGGCTCGGTGATTTATTTGACGCTGGCGGTGACCGATTACGAATGGTGGCTGAAACTCGCGCCGCTGTTTTTCATCGGCGCGGTGGCGGTGCTGGCGGGCGTGCTGATGTTCGGGATGACCCTGGAGGGCGCGACCCGCTGGCTGAAAATTGGCGGTTATGTCGTGCAGCCGGCGGAGCCGAGCAAAATCGCGTTCATCCTCGGCATGAGCTGGCTGGTGTTGGTGCTGGGCGAGTATAAACGCAAGCTTTGGTTTTTCCTGCTGACCGGCGGAGTGGCGCTGATTCCGGCGGCGCTGATTTTGAAGCAGCCCGACCTTGGCACCGCGCTGGTGTTTTTCCCGATGACGCTGGCAATCATGTGGGCCGCCGGCGTGCCGAAGCGTTATCTGGCGCTGCTGCTTGTGGCGGTGGCGGCGGGGTATGGTTTTGCGCGATTCGTGGTTTATCAGGCGTGGTGGGACGGCACTGTCAGCGATTTGCTGCCAGCCGGCCAACGCACTGTGCATATATTGGTGAATCAAACCGATAGACTCCCGCCGGAACAACAAGCCAAACTCATTCCGCCGGGCGCGGGGAAAAAACAGGCGTCACTGTCAGCGGATGGCGCGGCGCAGAAGAAAAAAGGTGTCCTCATCAAACCTTATCAACTTGACCGCATCAAAACTTTTTTCAACCCCGACCTCGACCCGCTCGGCGCCGGCTGGAACATCCGCCAGTCGTTGAACACCATTGGCAGCGGCGGCTTCAAGGGCACCGGCGTCGTCAGCGAGTATGGCGCGTTGCCCAAGAAAATCGCCTACAACGATTTTATCTTCGCCGTGATAGGCGAGATTACCGGTTTCGTCGGCGGCTCGCTGTTCATCATCAGCCAGGCGGCGCTGATTATCGGGGTGCTGTACGTGGCGGCGCGCGCCAAGGATTTGAGCGGCACACTGCTCTGCCTTGGCTTCGCGGCGCTGCTGTTCGCGCACTTTTTTGTGAACATTGGCATGACCATCAAAGTTGTGCCCATCACCGGCATCCCGCTGCCGTTCACCAGCCATGGCGGCTCGTTTTTGCTGACGTGTCTGGCGGGGATGGGGTTGGTGCAAAGTGTTTGGATTCACCGGAAAAATTTTTATAATCATTAACCAATAGAAAGAACAAAACCATGATTCTGGAAAAAATAAAAAACTTCCTCGGCTTCGCTAAAAAAGGCGACCGCAAGGAAATCATTATCAATATCGAACCGCTCGAAAGCCGCGTCGCCCTTCTGGAGAACGGCGTGCTGGAGGAGTTCTCCATTGAGCGCGACAGCGACCGCAGCATCAGCGGCAACATTTACAAGGGCAAGGTGCACAATATTGAGCCGGCGTTGAAGGCGCTGTTTGTGGACATTGGCACGGAGAAAAACGGCTTCCTGCATTATTGGGACGCCATTCCCGTCGCGCTGGATTCCGGCATCGAGCGCATCGAGCGCGGCGGCAAATCGTCGAAAGGCAAACGCATCACCGCCAACGACATTCCCAAGCTCTATCCCTCCGGCTCCGATATTATCGTGCAAGTCAGCAAAGGTCCCATCGGCACCAAGGGCGCGCGCATCACA
>JAITHY010000022.1 GCA_031279715.1 Verrucomicrobiales bacterium
TTGAAAGAATTGGAACGGCGCAAAGTCCGCGCCAGTTTTTTCATGATTGGCGGCAATGTTGGGCGCAATCCGGGCCTTGCCGCCGAGGTGGCCGCTGCCGGTCACGAAATTGGCAATCACTCCCACACGCATCCGCGCCTTGACCGCCTTTCCGCCGCCAGGGTTTCCGCTGAGATTGACCGCGCGCAGGACGCCATCGCCGCCGCCACTGGCCGGGCGCCGGTTTGGTTGCGTCCGCCCTACGGCGGTTTCCGGCGCAAGGAACAGGGTCCCCTCGCGCGTGCGCGCAACCTCGGTGTGGTGTGGTGGTCGGTGGACCCGCTCGACTGGAAACGCCCCGGCGCGAGGCTCATCATCAGCCGCGTCATTGGCGAAACCCTGCCCGGCAGCATCATTCTGCTGCATGACATTCACCCGCAGACCGCGCAAACCGTCGGCGAGTTGCTTGACCGTCTGCTGGAAAAAGGCTTCAACCTCACCACTGTCAGCGGCTTTTTGGGCGAGCCGTACGGACCGTACTTTGGGTGATTGTTTTCGCGCCAAAATTCCCGGCCAATAAATTTTGTGTTCATTCGCGCGCCATTCGTGGTTAAAGTATTCGCGGAAAAAAGCAATGGCAGAACAGGATTTCATCATTAGAAAATACCGGCCCGCTGACCGTGAGGCGGTGCGGAAGATTTGTTGCGACACGGGATTTCTGGGCCGGCCGGTGGACGTGATTTTTCAGGATCGCGAATTGTTCGCTGATTTTCTGACGGCGTATTACACCGACGTGGAGCCGGAGTCGGCTGTGGTGCTGGAGGTGGAGGGCGCGGTGCGGGGCTACATCCTCGGCAGCCGCTATCCGCGCAAACAGGCGGCGTACCAGCGCCACACGATTTTGCCGCGCGCGCTGAAACTGCTCTGGCGGCTGGCGTTTCGTTACAACGCCAGTTCGCGCCGCTACGTGTGGTGGCTGCTCGCGCGCGGGCGCAAGGAAACGCCGCTGACGCCGGCGCGCATGGCGCATTTTCATATCAACATGTATCCGGAGGCGAAAAACGTCCGGCGCACCCGCGCGATGCTGGATTATTTTTTCGAGTATCTCGTCGCCAATGGGGAAAAGGCGGTGTACGGGCAGATGGTCGTCTTCGAGTCGCGGCGCGGGGCGAAAATGTTCGCCCGTTACGGCTTCGAGTTGAAGGATGACGTGGAGGTGACCAAATACCGCCGTTACGTGGACACGCCGGTTTTCCTTTTCACGGTGGTCAAGGACTTGACCGCGGGCGCGACGATTTACGGCAACGATTTGCGCGGAAAGGTGACGGCCCAATGAAACACCTGATCGTTTCCCTGCACGATTTTCATGCCGGCACGCACGAGGCGGTCAGGGAGCAAATTGACACGCTGACGGTGTGGGGCGTGAAAAATTTTTCCATCCTCGTCGTGCCGCATTTTCATCACCGGAAAATGCTCAAGGACAGCGCCGCGTCGCTCGCCTATCTCGGCGGGCGGCACGCTGACGGTGACGATCTGGTCATCCACGGCTATTATCATGACCGCGTCGGGCAGGGCGGCGGCTCGTTTTTCTGGACGAAATTGTACACCGCCAACGAAGCGGAGTTTCTCGACCTCAGCGACGGCGAGGCGCGCCACCGCCTCACACGGGCGCTGGCGCTGTGGGAGGAAAACGGCTGGCGCGCCGACGGGTTCATCGCCCCGGCGTGGCTGATGCCGGAGGAGCAGGACATGCTTTTGAAGCGCATGAATTTCACCTACACCACGCGGCTGAAATATTGGCAAAATCTGCGGACGCTGAAGGTGACGGCGACGCAATCGCTTTGTTACAGCACCCGCGCGCGGTGGCGGCGCGACGCCTCGCTGCGGTGGAATCAATGGCTGTTCGCGCGCCTGTTGAAAACCAAAGACGTCATCCGCCTCAGCCTGCATCCGCGCGACTTGCAATTCGAGCCGGTTAAGTTACAAATCCGCGGCATTGTGGAAACGGCTTTGACGAAAGGCTACCAACCGATAACCTATGCGGGCTATGCCAAACTCTAACCCGCCAGCCGCCCGGCGCGTTGTCTGGTTTACCGACACGCTCGACGACGTGAACGGTGTGGCGCGCACCATCCGCGCCATGAGCGGCGCGGCGTGGCGGGCGGGCAAGCCGCTGACCGTCATCACCTGTCGCAATGCGATTGACATTCCCGGCATTTCCCTGAAAAACTTCCCGCCGCTTGCCGAGTTCAAACTTCCCGCCTACCAATCGCAAACGCTGACGGTGCCGCCGGCGCGCCAGATTTTCAATTGCCTCCGACGCGAAAAAATCACCACGGTCATCATCAGCACGCCCGGCCCCGTCGGACTGTCAGCGTTGCTGGCGGCGAAACTGCTCGGCCTTCGCACTGTTGGCATTGATCACACTGATTTCCCGCAATACGCCCGCTTCCTCACCGGCAGCGCCGTGCTGGAGGGCCTCGCCTGGCGGTTGATGGACTGGTTTTACGGCGCGTTCGACTTCGTGTACGTCAACTCCGAATTTTATCGCCAGCGCTGGATGCGCCGCGGCGTTGACCCGCGGCGGCTGGGCATCCTCCCGCGCGGGCTGGACACGCAGTTGTTTGATTATCAGCGGCGCGAGGAAAATTTCTGGCGGCGGCGCGGTGCCAGCCGCGGCAAGGTGTTGCTCTATGTCGGGCGCGTCTCAAAGGAAAAGGAACTCGAATTTCTCGCCAAAGTTTTCCGCGAACTCATTGCCAGTGGCGCGCCTGTTGACCTCGCCATCGTCGGCGAGGGGCCTTACCGCGCGGAGTTGCAAAAGAAAATTCCGCAGGCAATATTCACCGGCGCGCTGAACGGCGACGAACTCGGCGCCGCCTACGCCTCCGCCGATTTGTTCCTGTTTCCCAGCACCACGGACACCTTTGGCAACGTCGTCCTTGAGGCCGCGGCCAGCGGCCTGCCGGTTTTCGTTTCCGATGTCGGCGGCCCCAGGGAGCTGCTCACCGTCAGCATGGGAAAAGTTCTCCCGTCCGGAAATTTATCCGCGTGGGTCACCGCTGTCCGTGAGTGGTTGGATGGACCTCCCCCGCGCGCGACGCTGACGGCCGAAAAAATCCGCCGGGAGCGGAATTGGAATCACGCCGCGGAAAAATTCTGGCTGACGGTGACGAAGGCAAGCCCCTGAATCGCGGAGCGGGGCAGGCGCCTTGAGGCCTGGTGGAGATTGGCATTGCCTCACTGTCAGCGGGCGGTAGCATTTATGGATTTTATGAATGCGACGGTGAGAATCCGGACACTTTCCCCAAGGCGGCGTGTGGCGCTGGCCTGGACGCTCGCGTGTTTGTCCGCGTTCGGGCCGCTGGCGACGGACATGTACCTGCCCGCGTTTCCCGGCATAGCCGGGGAATTCAGCGTCAGCATCGGGGCGATTCAACTCACGCTGGCGGTGTTCCTGCTGGGGCTGGCGGCGGGGCAGTTGTTGTGGGGCACTCTCAGCGATCACACGGGGCGGCGGCTTCCGTTGCTGGCGGGATGCGCGTTGTTTGCGGTGATGGCGGCGTGGGGGGCGGCGGCGGCCTCGGTGTCGGCGCTGATGGTCGCCAGATTTTTCATGGGGCTGGGCGCTTCGGCGGGCGTGGTGGTGACGCGCGCCATCGTGCGTGATTTGTTTGAGGAGCGCGAGGCGGCGAACTGTTACTCGCTGATGATGATTGTCGGCGGCATTGCGCCGATTGTCGCGCCGTTTCTTGGCAGCATGTTGCTGACGCATGGTGGCTGGCGCGGGATTTTTTGGGCCTTGACGGGCTTCGGCGCGTTGTGCGTGGCGCTGGCGTTGTGGCAGGTGGAGGAGACGCTGCCTCACGGTCAGCGGATGCGCGGGCGCATTTGTGGGATGTTTCAAGGTTACGGAAAAATCCTGATGGACCGGCGTTTCCTCGGCCCGGCGCTGGCGATGGGCTGCGCGTCGGGCCTGTTGTTCACGTACATTGCGGAGTCGCCGTTTATTTTTATTGAGTTCTTTGGCGTGCCGACGGCGTATTTTGGCTTTTTGTTCGCGACGAATGCCGTCGGTTTGTACCTTGGCGGGCGTTGCAACGCCTGGCTGCTGCAACGGTTCACGGCGGAGTGGCTGTTGCGAAAAGCGCTGTGGTTTGGCGTGGGGACGGCGGCGCTGCTGGTGACGTGCGCCTGGTCGGGCCGGGGCGGATTGCCGGTATTTTTCACGCTGCTGTTCATCAACCTGTCGAGCCTAGGCATTATTTTTCCGAACGCGACGGCGCTGACGATGCAACCGTTCGCGGCGGTGGCGGGGAGCGCGTCGGCGTTGCTGGGGATATTTCAATTCATTCTCGGCGCGGTGGGCGGGGCGCTGGTCAGCGTGTTTCACAACGGCACGGCATTGCCGCTGGCGGCGCAAATCGCGTGTTACGCGCTGCTGGCGCGGGGGATGCTCCTGCTGACGGTGAAGAATTCGAGTTAGCTTATGCCCGAAGTCCTGGTCAGCGGGCCGGTTTTATCGGGGTGCTGGCGCAGGCGGAAGCACACCGCCAGCGAATAATTTTTTTACATGGTGCGTAAAAAAGAGTTGACGCTTGGATGGTGAATGTCTTTATTTGTTATCAATTATGGCACTGACACCACCACCACCACCGAGTCCGAATTTACCAACCGGCGCGAAACTTCCTGTTCCGCCGCCACCAGCGCCCGCCCGCCCCGCGGCTCCGACGTCCGCCGCTCCAGGCGCGGTGCCGCCTCCTGCCGCTCCGATTGTCCCTCCGGTGCCGCCCGCTGCCGTGCCGCGCCCGCCGATTCCCGCCGCGGCTCCTGTTCCGCCGCGTCTTGTCACGCCCGCCGCTCCTTCGGTTGCCCCGGCAAAATTGAAAAAGGAAACCATGAGGATTTCCCTGCCGCCGAAACCCGCCACTCCGTCGGGCAGTGCGATTCCCGGGGTTATTCCCGGCGCGGCTCCGGCCGCGGGCCGCCCGCTGAACGTGACCCGTCCACTCGCGCCCGGCTTTACACCGCCGTCGGCGCTTCCGAAAATTGCCACACCTGCCACGCCCGGTGTTGTGTCGAAGCCTCCGGTCGCTCCCGCGTCTGGCGTTTCGGTCGGGGGAAAATTAAAGACCAGTTTATTGGCCCCGCCGTCCGCCGCCGCAAAAGTCGCGGCTTCGGCGGTCACTCCCGCGCCGTCAGCGCCCAAACCTTCGGCGCCGGTTGCGTCGCAAAAACCCGCGGTCACTTCCGCGCCGGCGGCTCCGTCCACGCCGCGTGTGCCGGTTCCCGTTCCGCAAGCCAGTGGTGGCGGCAACGGCTTGGCGATTGCCGCCGCGGTGGTGGCGCTCATCAGCCTGGCAATCAATTTGCTGGGCTGGTTGAGCGTTATTTGATTGGACGGCTGATTGTTGACAACGCCAACGATGATTTCATCGTTGGCGTTTTTTTTATTGGCAAGCGCCGTCCAGCGTCCATCATTAGCGGATTATGGCGAGCGAAAATGTGATTATCCTGGACGCGGGGAATTTCTCCGCGAAAGTGTTGCAGGCAACAGGCACTGTGTTGGTGGATTTCTGGGCACCGTGGTGCGGGCCGTGCAAAATGATTGCCCCGCTGCTTGACCAAATTGCCGACGCCAATGTCGGCAAAGTCACCATCGGTAAAGTGGATGTTGACCAGAGCCGCGACATTGCCGCGCAGTACAACATTCGCTCCATCCCGACATTGTTGATTTTCCAGGACGGCAAAATCAAGGAGCAGATTGTCGGCATGACTTCCAAGGCAAACCTTGAGCAAAAGCTGGGCTTGGCTTGAGCGCCCCGCCCAACGTCATCATCAGCGTTGGCATTGCGAATTATCCGCCTCACCAGCGGGCGACGCGCGGCTGGTTCCGCCTTGAACGCCGGGGTTCCGCTCGTGGGGCGGGATGCTGACGGTGAAGGACGGAAAACCGCGAATGACGCAAACAAAAAATCCGTGTGCATCCGCGTCCATCTGTGGTTAAATTTTTCCGAATGTAGCTATGAACTTTGAAACTCACATTCCGACACAATTTATTTTCGGCGCGGGCAGGCGGCATGAGATTGCCAGACTGGTCGCCGGTTGGGGCAGGCGTTGCCTCATCGTCAGCGGCAAGGACGGGCGGCGTGGCGAGTGGTTGACCCGGCAACTCACTGACAGCGGCCTGCACATCCTCCACGCGCAAGTCACGGCGGAGCCGACGCTGACGGTCATCGAGGAAATCGCGCGGCAGGTGCGCGGGAGCAAAATTAATTTTATCATCGGCAGCGGAGGCGGCGCGGTGATTGACGCGGCCAAGGCGGTGGCGGGATTGGTGCCCAATCGCCGTCCGTTGCTGGACTATCTGGAGGTCATCGGCAGCGGGCGCAAACTGGAGCATCCGGCGAAACCGTGGCTGGCTGTGCCCACCACCGGCGGAACCGGCGCGGAGGCGACCCAAAACGCCGTCATCAGCGTGCCGGAACGCGGGGTCAAGGCCAGCCTGCGCCACCCGTCATTGTTCGCGCGCGCGGCGGTGATTGACCCCGAGCTGACGCTCAGTCTGCCGCCGTCGTTGACCGCGACGACGGGCATGGACGCGCTGACGCAGTTGATTGAGGCCTATGTCAGCGCCCGCGCCAATCCCTTTACCGACGCCCTGTGCGCCGAGGGTGTGCGCCTCGTCGCGCGGTCGCTGACGGTGAGTTTTCACCATGGCGGCGATCTTGCCGCGCGGACGGAACTGAGCCTCGCCGCGTGGTGGAGCGGCATCGCGCTCGCGCAAGCGGGGTTGGGCGCGGCGCATGGGTTTGCCGCGCCCATTGGCGGAAAATTTCCCGACATACCGCACGGCGGTGTGTGCGCGGCGTTGCTGGCTCCCGTGATGTTGGCGAATATTCAAGCGTTGTCCTCCCGCCAGCCGTCACACCCCGCGCTGGCGCGTTACCGCGACATCGCCGTCTGGCTCACCGGTAAGAATTCCGCCGCTGCCGCTGACGGCGTGGCCCGCGCGCGCGAGTTGGTGGCGGAGTTGAAAATTCCGCGATTGTCCGCCTACGGCATCACCGCCGCTGATCATGACTCCCTCATCGTCAGCGCCCGCCAAGCCAGCAGCATGAAGTCGAATCCCGTCGAGTTGACGACCGGGGAGCTTAAAAAAATCCTGACTGATGCGTGGTGAGGAAAAGACTCGCGACACTGATCAATACGGGACGCGCGAAGTTTTTTTTCGTGAGTTCGCCGGGGTTGTCAAAACTATTTTTCTCGTCCTCGGCGGCGCTGTTCGCTAACATTGACGGCGTCATGGTTCGTTTCGTCATAGCGGGGTTGTTCATCGTCAGCGTCGGCGTCGCCGCGGTGGATGACGACCAGGACGCGCGGTACCGCAGTTCGCTGATGGTGGCGACTGTGCTGGAAAAAATCCGGCAGGATTATGTTGACCCGAACGAGGTTAATTACGACAAGCTCACTTACTCCGCGCTTGAGGGCATGGTTTTGTCGCTCGACCCGTATTGCGAATTTCTTGACCCGCGCCGCTATGAGGAAATGCGGCGTGACACCGAGGGTGAATTCGGCGGCCTGGGCATTTACATCGGCGTGCAAAACCGGACGCTGGTTATCAACATGCCCATTGAAGGCGGCCCCGCCTTTCGCGCCGGCGTGATGCCCGGAGATTGGATTGTGAAAATCAACGGACAGTCCACCAAAGGGTTGTCCGTCAACGCCGCCATCCGGTTTTTGCGCGGCAAGACAGGCGAGCCGATTACGCTGGTGCTCTTCCGGCCCGCC
This sequence comes from Verrucomicrobiales bacterium, assembly GCA_031279715.1. Classification (GTDB taxonomy): domain Bacteria; phylum Verrucomicrobiota; class Verrucomicrobiia; order Methylacidiphilales; family JAAUTS01; genus JAIRPN01. The sequence continues at coordinate 7,771 of JAITHY010000022.1, forward strand.
GGCAACGAGACCAAGGAAGTGACGCTGACGCGCGAGATTATCAGCGTGCCGACCGTGCGCGGGACGCGCATTCTCACCGCTGACGAGGACTTGAACAAAATCGGCTACACGCGCATCACGCAGTTCGGCGACAAGACGCTCGACGAGTTTGCGCAGGCGGTGAGAACCCTGTCAGCCAAAGGCATGAAGGCGCTGGTGTTGGACTTGCGCAACAATCCGGGCGGGTTGCTCGAAGCCGCCGTGCAGGTGGCGGGCAAGTTCACACCGGAGGGCACGCTGATCGTCACCACCGAAGGCCGCGCGGGGGCGGGAAAGGCGTTCGCGCACAAGGCCAGGGGGCGCGAGCATTGGCTTGACCTGCCGCTGGTGGTGTTGATCAACCGGCACAGCGCCAGCGGCGCGGAAATCGTCGCCGGTTCGCTGAAGGATTTGCGGCGCGCGATTTTGATTGGTGAGACGACATACGGCAAAGGTTCTGTGCAGACGGTGCAGCCGCTGGATTTGAATATGAGTTCGCCCGTGGCGCTGAGGCTGACGACGGCGCGTTATTACACGCCGAGCCACAATCCGATTAACAAAGTGGGCATCCCGCCGAACCTGGCAATGCCCGTGTCGCCGGAGCAGGAGCGGGCGGTTTTGCGGAAGCAAAACTGGCACTTGCTGAACGAGGACGAGCGGCAAAAACTCGCCGGTGTGCGTGACGGTCAGCTTGAGCGCGCGGTGGCGGTGT
>JAITHY010000146.1 GCA_031279715.1 Verrucomicrobiales bacterium
AATCGCCCGCCATCCCATCAAAAAGGCGGCTTATGGTTCCCGTCCATTTCAACGCAGGTTATCGCCATCAATTCAAACTTGGACGAATCGACATTCATATTCCAACGCCAGCCCCGAAGGGACTGGTGCGCCGCTGGCGGTCTTGAATGTCGATTTGTCCTGGCATTCTTCCTTGGTATGCAGTCCAGCATCCAGACCCGTTTAGCTTCCGCATTAGTTATTTGCCCAGTTAATCCCAATTTCAGACCAGATTGTCAACTGGGCCGCAGAACATGGTGTGAGCGCCGTCATTCCGCCACACGGGGCTGTCACTGGCGGAGATTGTCAGGCTCGCCTGCCAGCTGGAGCACGTCCGGCGCGAGGGTGGCTTCAAGCTCAAGTTCAATTTGGACCTCAAATACACCGCTGGCGACGGGGTCTGGATTTGGCGACGGTCAAGCCGCGGATGTTGTCACGGAGGTAAAATCAATTGGTGACAACGCGGGTGACAGCGGTAGTATGGATCAGGGTTTGTCTTGAAAAAGTCTGGCAACCAACATGCGGAGTTGACGGGGCTCGAACCCGCAACCCCCGCCGTGACAGGGCGGTGCTCTGACCAATTGAGCTACAACTCCTAAAAGGAAGCAGAATTTATAGCAACAAATGAAGACCACGCAAGTATTTTCTCAAAATAAGCCGGGATTTCTTTGCCGGCGCTGCGGTAACTGCTGCCGCTGGGCGGGGGTGGTTAAGCTCGCTGATGGCGAGGCGGAGCGGATTGCGACGTTTCTCAATGTCAGCGTGGCGCAATTTGTCGCGGAGTGCGCGGAGTTGCATCCGCGGCGGATTTGTTTAGTGTTGAAAACACGCGCTGACGGTGAGTGTTGGTTTTTGAGCGGACTGAACGGCTGCCAAATCAATCCGGTAAAGCCCGCGCAGTGCGACGGTTTCCCGAACAGGTGGAATTTTCCCGGCTGGCGGGAAAATTGCGCGGCGATTGAGGCGGAAAGGGGCGTTTATGTTGAGGCAATATGACAGTCTGGTGCTGGGCAGCGGCGTGGCGGGATTGACCTCGGCGCTGAAGCTGGCGCGGTTTGGCTCGGTGGCGGTGGTTACGAAGAAGACGCGCGCGGAGTCGAACACGAATTACGCGCAGGGCGGCATCGCATGCGTGACCTCGGCGGAGGATTCGTTCGGGTTGCATGTGCAGGACACGCTGACGGCGGGCGCGGGTTTGTGCAAGGAGGAGGTTGTGCGCGGTTACGTGGCCGAGGCGCCGGAGCGGATTCGGGAGTTGATTGACACGGGCGTGCGTTTTTCGGAGCGCGGCATGGCCGGCGGGCTGGACTTGGGCAGGGAAGGCGGGCACAGCAAGCGGCGCATTTTGCACGCCAAGGACATGACGGGCAGGGAAGTCGAGCGCGCGCTGCTGGCGGCGGTGGAGCGGCATCCGAACATCGTGGTTTTTGAAAACGCCACGGCGATTGATTTGATCACATCGTCGAAAATCGGGCGGCCGGGCGTGAATCGCTGTCTCGGCGTGTACGTGCTGGACAACCTTGCCAACCGCGTGGACACGTTTGCCGCGAAGGTCAGCGTGCTGGCGACGGGCGGGTGCGGCAAGTGTTATCTTTACACGACGAACCCCGACATCGCGACGGGTGATGGCGTGGCGATGGCGTTTCGCGCGGGCGTCAGCGTGGCGAACATGGAGTTCATCCAATTCCATCCGACGTGCCTGTACCATCCGCTCACCAAGTCGTTTCTCATTTCCGAGGCCCTGCGCGGCGAGGGCGCGGTGCTGGTCAATGACAGCGGGCAGGAGTTCGCGTCGAGGCACGACCCGCGCGCGTCGTTGGCGCCGCGTGATATTGTGGCGCGCGCCATTGACGCGGAAATGAAGCGCACCGGCGCGGCGTGCGTGTACCTTGATATCACGCACAAGAGCGAGGCGTTTTTGCGCGAACGTTTTCCCAACATCTTCGCCCATTGCGAGTCGCTGGGCATCAACATTGCCAGGCAACCCATCCCTGTCGTCCCCGCCGCGCATTACCAATGCGGCGGCGTGATGGTCAACCCCGACGGCGCGACCTCGCTGGCGGGCTTGTACGCTGTGGGTGAGGTGGCGTGCACGGGCTTGCACGGCGCGAACCGTTTGGCGAGCAATTCATTGCTGGAGGCGCTGGTATTGGCGCATCGCAGCTCGGTTGAAATCGGCAGGACGCTCCTCACCGCCAGCGCCGTGCCGAGCGTGACGGAATGGCAGGAGGGCGGGGCCGGTGATCCGGACGAGTTGGTCATCGTCACGCACAACTGGAAAGAAATCCGCCAGATTATGTGGGATTACGTCGGCATTGTGCGGACGGACAAGCGGCTGGCCCGCGCCGAGCGGCGGCTGGAAATTTTGCTCAGGGAAATTCACGAGTATTATTGGAATTTCAAAGTGACCGGCGATTTGTTGGAATTGCGCAACCTCGCGCTGGTGTCGTGGATTATTGTGCAATCCGCCAAGCGCCGCCAGGAAAGCCGGGGCTTGCATTACACGCTGAATTATCCCGGGACGCTGACGGTGGCCAGGGACACATTGGTGGATCGGCGTGACGGTTAGCGGCGCATGACCGTCAGCGGCGGAGGGGGACGGATGAATCTTTGCAGCGCGCGCGGGTTTTTATTTTTGCCGCTTGCCGGTGGGCGGGGCAGCCGTTACAATCCACGCCTAATGTCCCAGCCCACCGTCAACCCCGCCCGTGTTCCGCGTCATGTGGCGGTGATTATGGATGGCAACGGGCGGTGGGCGAAAGCGCGCAATTTGCCGCGGCTTGAGGGCCACCGGCGGGGGACGCAAGCGGTCGAGGAAGTCATTCGCGCGGCGCGGGAAATCGGGGTGGAGTACTTGACGTTGTACGCGTTTTCCGTGGAGAATTGGAGCCGACCGGCGCTGGAGGTGAGGGGGTTGATGACGCTGCTGATGGAGACGTTGAGGCGTTACGCGAGGGAACTCGCTGACAATCAGATTGCGCTGAGGGCGATTGGGCGGCTGGCGGACCTGCCGGGGCGTGTGCGCGAGCAAATTAAAATCACCGAGAAAAAAACCGCCGCGGGCGCGAAGATGACGCTGTTGCTGGCGTTGAGTTACGGCGGGCGGGTGGAACTGGTGGAGGGGGTGCGCGAGCTGGCGCGGCGGGCGCGGGCGGGGGAGCTTGAACCCGCTGACATTGACGAGGCGACGGTCAGCGGCGCGCTGTACACGGCGGGGCTGCCCGACCCGGACTTGCTCATTCGCACGAGCGGGGAGATGCGGCTGAGTAATTTTTTGCCCTGGCAGATGATTTACACGGAGCTGTACGTCACGCCGACGCTGTGGCCGGATTTCGGGCGGGAGGCGTTCCTCGCCGCAATCAATGAATACCACAAACGGGAGCGCCGTTTCGGCGGGGTGTGACGTGATGAAAGCGCGGACTTTTTCAACGGTGGTGTTGATTGGCGTGGTGGCGCTGTTGGTGTGGTTTAAACAACTCGCGCCGTTGTATGTGATTGGCGCGCTGTTGTGCCTGGCGGCGTTGGAGGAGTTTTACCGGATGGCGGCGCGCAAGGGTGTGATCGCGTTTAAGAAAACGGCGCTGGCGGTGGCGGCGCTGCTGCTGCTGCTGTGCTATCCCGGCGCGAATTGGCTTCGGTGCGCCGCGGCGCGGGATTTCACACTGGGTTTGCTCATCATCAGCGTCCTTGTTTTTATCGCGCTGAAGCCCACGAAAAACAATTCACTGGCGCGGGCGTCGGTGACGGTTTTTGGTTTTGTCTACATTCCGCTGATGTTCAGTTTTTTATTGCGGCTGGTGGCGTGGCCCGAGGGCCTGCTCATGGCCGTTTACGTTGTTGCCGTCACCAAAAGCACGGACATCGGCGCCTATTTGGTCGGCTCGTGGCTGGGGAAACACCAGATGAGTCCGCGGAGCAGCCCGAAAAAAACATGGGAAGGTTTTGCGGGTGGCATGGCGATATCGCTGACAGTGAGCCTGACGCTGGCGCGGGGCTGGCTGCCGGAGCTGTGGTGGGGCCATGCGCTGGCGCTGGGCGTGATTTTGCCGCCGCTGAGCGTGGTGGGCGACCTGGTGGAATCGGTCATTAAACGCGACACGGGAATCAAAGATTCCGGCGCTTTCATTCCCGGCATCGGCGGCGCGCTGGATTTGCTCGACAGCATCCTGTTCACCGCGCCAGTGTTTTATTTTTATCATCAATTTCTCATTCGTTAGATTTTTTTGGGTAAAAAAATATATAAAAACAGTTGACAGTATTGGCGGGTTGTGTAAAAAACTTCCTGCGATGAATAACCGAGCCGAAATAATCACGTCGTTCTGCCTTGTTGGCGGCGGCTTTGGCATGGATGAATCGCTGACGATCAACGATCAACGATCAACGATCAACGATCAACGATCAACGATCAACGATCAACGATCAACGATCAAC
>JAITHY010000184.1 GCA_031279715.1 Verrucomicrobiales bacterium
GACCGGGGTCGAGATGTTGCCGGATCAACGCAAGCTGGTGCATTTGCAAAATCACGCGCCACTGTCAGCGGCGAGATGTGTGGGGGCGATTCATCCAAAGGCGTTTTTCAAGCTGGCGCCGACGGGTCTTTACCGCGAGGGCTATTTGTCACGCGCGCGGCAAATTCCCGAAACGACCGGATTTTTCTGCATGTACGCGACCAATCACGGAGAAAAAACTTACACCACCAACAATATTTTTCTGCTGCCGGAACTGGATTTCACCAAACTGCAACCGGACGGCGAGGCCACGCCGTACTACTTGAATTTTTCCCACGACACGCCGCAGACGGCAAGCGTCATCGCGTTTGTGAAGCCGGGGCGGAAACTCGCTGACCGTCACCACGCGGATTATCGCGCGTTGAAAAAACAAGAGGAGGGGCTTCACCGCCAGCGGCTTGGCGCGTTGTGTCCGGAAGTGCTGCGCGATTTGCGATTCGTCGCGTCGTCAACGCCCGGAACGCAGAAAAAATACGTCGGCTACAGCGGCGGTTACGGATTGATGCACGACGCCGGCCATGCCAACATTTTGCCCGTCACCAAACTGCCCGGTGTTTACCTCGCGGGGCAATCGGTGGTTGCGCCCGGCCTGCTGGGCAGTATCATATCGGCGTTTTTGTTGGATAAAATCATCGAGGCGGAACAGTCATGAACAGCGGCAAACAACGGGTGGTTATCAGCGGCATAGGCGCGGTCTCGCCCTACGGAGCGGGCGCGGAATTGTTGACGGAGTCATTGTTGGCGGGCCGCAGCGGCGTGGTTTTTTTGCCGGAACTGACGGAAATTCCCGCCATCAACAGCCATGTCGCGGGCGTTGTGCCGGAGTTGAACGTCAGCGTCATCCCGCGCCACTTCCGTCGTTCGATGACGAAAATGTCGCTCTACGCCACGCTTGCCGCGCAGGAGGCGTTGCGTGACGCTGACCATGAGCGCGCGCCGGAGGGGATGAGTTTTTTACTCGGCTCGACGATGAGCAGCATGGCGGCATGGCTGGCGTTCGCGGAAAAATTTCTCAACAAGCAACTGGAACTGGTGAAAACCACGGCGGTTTTTCAAATGATGAACCACTCGCCGCTGGCGAACGTGGCGCAGGCGCTGGACATCCAAGGCCCCGGGTACGGCAACTGCACGGCGTGCGCGACGGGTTTGATGAATGTCGGCATGGCGGCGCAACTCATCGCCAGCGGTCTCGCCGAGACGGTGTTGTGCGGCGGGACGGACGAGTATCATCCCATCATGACCGGTTGCTTCAGCATCATGAACGCTGCCAGTGACCAATTCAATGACCGCCCGGAACTGGCCTCACGCCCGTTTGACCGTCAGCGGGGCGGCATTGTTTGCTCGGAAGGATGCGGGATGCTGGTGGTGGAATCGCTGGACAGCGCGGCCAAACGCGGTGTGAAAATCCACGCGGAAATCATCGGCTTCGGCTCGAACACGGAGACGAAAAACATTGCCACACCATCAGCCGCGAGCATTGGGCAATGCATTCGCCTCGCGCTCGCTGACGCCGACCTTGACGCCGCGCAAGTCAATTTCGTCAACGCTCACGCCACCAGCACGCCGGTCGGCGACGCGGAAGAATGCGCCGCCATTGGCGCGGTCTTTGGCGCGAACACGCCGGTGAACAGCTTGAAAGGCCATCTCGGTCACACAATGGCGGCGAGCGGTTGTTTGGAACTCATCGCGTCAATCCGCATGATGCAACGCGGTACCTTCGCGCCGACGCTGAACCTCACCGACCCCGATCCGGAATGCGCCGCCGTCCATCACCTGCGCGAAGTGACGCCGCTGACAGTGAACATCCTGCAAAAAAACAGCTTCGCCCTCGGCGGCACAAACTGTTCGCTGCTGGTGAAGCGCTGGCAAGAGTCATAATCAATCTTTTCATCCGCACATCGGCGTCTTTTGAGTTTTAATCATTATGATTCCATTTTTATAATTTGTGCAAATCCACAGTGTCGGATTAGTTTGTTAGCAAGTCAATGTCCATAAAAAAACAGCCCCTCTTGTGGGGAGGCTGGAAGGTTTGCCTCTTGCGGGGATATCCTGCGAAGTGTTCTCTTGTTGTGAGAAGCAAAGCAGGCATCGGTTAATTACGGGTGATAACATATTGAAATAAAACGGAGGGTTAAGATGAATTATTGTTTGGGTTTGGATATGGGCACTAATTCGGTGGCGACAGGCGCGGAAAAATTTGCGTCGGCGCCATGAGAAACGTGACGCACTGTTACGCTTGTTTCGCGGGGACAAAATGTTGCCTGACAGGCTGTCAAACAAAGACACTGACGTTCAAGCCGCTGGCGGTGGATGAGAAAAAATCGTTGTTCGTTTTTATAAACAAACGCGCGGAGGCAATTTGGAAACAGATTCGCAAGGAACTTGGACGGCACGACGGAGAGGTGTTCAATTTTGAGGATAAAAAACGGAGCAAGCTCAAGGGCAATACAACCAACGGCGAATTGCTCAAACGACTGGGTGATGGCTGGAGCAAATTATCCGAGAAACTACAGGATGATTTGGTCGTGGATTTATACACCATCGAGGACGAGGGCGTGCTCATTCGGCGCTTGCGCAAGGTGTGGAAATTTTCTGAAAAACAAGCGGAGGAATTGTCAATGAAAGTTCGCCTGGAAGAAGGATACTCCCGACTGTCAGCGAAGGCATTGAAAAAGATTTGGCCGTCTCCGTCAGCGGGTAAAAATTATCACGATGCCTGCCAGGAAGGCGGATACAAGCGGCAGTACCAGACAGTGTCAGCGGGTGTGGATCTTTTGCCGTTGCCGCCGCAGTTGCGAAACCCGGTGGTGCAGAAAGCGTTTTACCAAGTGCGGCGCGTGGTCAACGCACTGATTAAGAAGCACGGCAAACCGGCGGAGATTTGCATCGAAATGGCGCGCGATATGAAATTGTCGAAGAAAGAGAAAGAATCGTTGGAACAACGGCACGCTGACAATGAGAAGGGAAATCAACGCGCGGTGAATTTTTTGAAGGAGCATGGTATTGCCGCTCCGAATCGGGACAATATTGTCAAATACAAATTGTGGCTTGAATGCAAGCAACGCTGTCCATCCACGGACGTGCCGATACCCATTGACCGCCTGTTTGTCGGGGATTTTCAAGTCGAGCATATTTTTCCGTGGAGCCGGACGTTTGATGATTCGTTCGCCAATAAAACCCTGTGCGCGGCCAGCCGCAATCAGCACGTCAAAATGAACTAGACACCGCACGAAGCGTATTCGGGCGACGCGCAAAAATACGAGGAAATTTTACAGCGGGCGCGGCACTCCGATATGTCGCCGGAAAAAAACGGCGTTTTGAGATGAAAGAAATTCCGGATGATTTCAAACAACGTCAGTTGAATGACACTCGTTATATTTGCACGAAAGTCAAAAAATATCTGGGACAACTGTATGCGCGAAACGCCGACCATCAGCGGGTGCGCGTTCGTGTGTCAAAAGGCGTGCTGACAGCGGCGTTGCGCAAGGCGTGGAATTTAAACACCATCCTCAGTGACGACGGCATCAAAAATCGCGCCGACCACCGGCATCATGCGATTGACGCGGCGGTCATTGCGGCAACTTCGACAAGATTCATGCAGTCGTTAAGCCGACTGTCAGCGCAGGCTGGCAAGGATGGACTGGCATCCGGCATTTGGAATAGTGCGATTCAGCACCGGATGAACGCGCCATGAAAAAATTTCCGTGATGATTTGGTGAAAAAAATTAACGCGCTGACAGTATCGCACGCGCCTACGCGCCATATTCAAGGCGGTTTGCATGCCGAGACCTCTCTGGGACCGACGAGTAATCCGAATGAGTTCATTGTGCACCGTCCGCTGAACAAAATCACGGTGAAAAATTCCTCGGAGATTCGTGACGAAAAAGTACGTGTGTTAGTGCAAGAATGCCTAACCGCCGCTGATGGTGCCCTCAAAAAAAACGTTTGCCAAACCGCCTTATCATTGCGACGGAAAAACGCCCATTCGCAAAGTGCGCGTGGTGTTGAATTGCAATCCAGATTTTTTGTTTGGCTTGCAACGGGAAAGACGGCACTACCGCTTTTATGAGTATGCCAACAATTATCACATGGAAATTACGCAGGACAATGCCACCGGCAAATGGCACGGAATTATTGTTACGATGATGGAGGCGTCGCAACGAATTCGGCGCAGCGAAGACGCGGTCAAGCGCGAATATGGTGAGGGGCGGAAATTCATTATGGATTGTTGAGTCGTTGGATGACAAAGAGCGCGTTTTAAACATTCCCATGGAGGACTTGGGAATCTTCATTTTGAACCACGCGAGAATCAGATGCTCGCAGACTGTCAGCGTCCTTGCCATGAAACACAATGTGGCGGTGATATTTTGCGACGAAAAACATTTGCCGACCGGCATGGTGGTTTCGTTTGCCTCACACAGTTTACATGCCAAGATTCTGCGACAGCAAATTGATTTAAGCGAGCCGCGATGAAAGCGCGCATGGTAATCCATTATCAAACAAAAAATCAAGGCACAAGCCCAGTGCTTGCGCCTATGCCACACTGATGACGATAACTTGGCGGAATTAACCGCTCATGTGAAAAGTGGCGACGCTGACAATGTGGAGGCACGAGCGGCGCGGAGATATTGGACGCTGTTATTTTCGGTAAAATTTAAACGCGATCCGTAAGCAGGAGGTATCAACAGTATGTTAAATTATGGCTACACAGTTGTGCGCGCATCCATTTGCCGTGCATTAGTTGGACCGGGACTGCATCCCGCGCTCGGCATTCATCATCAAAACCAGCACAATGCCTATGCACTGGCGGATGATTTGATTGAACCCTTGAGACCATTGGTTGACCGAAAAGTTTATGAATTGGCTATCAAGCATGGGATTTGTGAACTTAACCAGCAATCTAAGCAAAATCTGTTGATGTTGGTGACGGAAAATTTTCAAGTGAACAGCTTGGAATTTCCGTTTTTTATTGCCTTGACACATTACACCAGCAGCTTCGCGCAATACCTTGCGGGGGCGCGCGAAGAATTGGAATTTTTAACCTTGTGATATTTGGAGGATTTTGTTCCATGTGGCTGATGGCAATGTTAGATTTGCCAACGGATACTGATGTAGCCAGAAGGCGTTACACTAAATTCCGAGAGGCTTTGCTGGATGATGGTTTTGTCATGATTCACTTCTCCGTTTATGCGCGGCATTGCATCAGTTATAAAAATCTTGAGGTTCATGAAAAACGTGTCAAAAGCACAATACCTGAGGATGGGGAAGTCCGATTATTCAGATTCACTGACCGGCAATTTCAAAAGCAACTGGTTTTTTATGGAAAACTGCGCAAAGCCACAGAAAAAACGCCTGAACAACTTATTTTTTTCTAAGTCATTCAAACGCTTAATCCTTTCCGCTCAATGCTATGCAAAGAACGGATTGTAATTAACCGATACCTGCGTGTAAGTCACAACTGTTCAACAAAAGTTTCCATGATGTATCCCATTGTAATTAACCGATGCCTGCTGTAACATGCAATAAGGTCTGAGATTTTTAGGGGATGATGTAGCGAGCTTGCAAGGGGTATTAAGAGGGGAGTGGGCCAGTTGCCCCCTGGACAGGTGGATCTGAAGACTCACTTGACAGCCGCCAACGACTGTCAAGTGCGTTTTTAACCAAATCTGGCCTAGCCCTCCGCATTTTTTCCATGTCTAATCCAACTGGAAATCTGTTTCCGCCCGTCTATAGGCCGAATTAGTTCGCTCATTGACAGACAATTTTCTTTCAACTCACATGGAACGCAACCACCTCCAAAGTGTTGGCATCAAACACCGTGCTTGTTTCAACTCACACGCCTGCGTGAGGCGTGACCGACGTGTTTTTTAAGTCGTGATATTTTTTTATGTTTCAACTCACACGCCTGCGTGAGGCGTGACGTTGCAATTTCCGCATCAACTCGCGGTTTGGCCCGGCTCGCTCCAGCCGACGAATCAAGTCCTCACTGTCAGCGTCATACCGCACCAGTACCGGCTGGTAAGCATCATCAATTAATTTAAATTTTTCTGCAACATGCCGGAATGCAAAATTCATTGTCAGCGGGTCGGGAATCAACTCCTTGAACAAGGCTTCGCTGTCAGCGTCATCGACGCGGCCGTAAAACAGCCGGAAATATTTTGCAAACCGCGCCGGCGACTCACGGTCAAAATTTTTATCCGCCAGCAACTCAATCAGCGTGTCCTCGCTTTTCCTCAGCAAGCCGCGCGGCGCCGGTCGCGGCGGCATGAACACATACACACTGCCATCAGGCAATTTTCCCTCGCGATTACAACGTCCCGCCGCCTGCTCAATGGAATCCAGCCCGGCGAACGCGCGGTACACCACGGGAAAATCCACATCCACACCGCACTCGACCAGTTGCGTACTAACGACTGTCAGCGGCTCGCCGGTGCGTAACTTTTCCTTGATTTCGCCAATTATCCGCGAACGATGCACGCCGCACATGGATGCGGACAAATGCACCGCTGCCGGTGACGCTGCGCGTATTTTTTCGTGCAACTCCAGCGCGTCGCGTCGTGTATTGACAATGCACAACGCCTGCCGCTGTTGCGCAAGTTGCGTGGCAACATCATCCCACGATTTTCTTTCCGTAAGCACCGGTGGCCAGTGAATCGTCGTGCGCTTCAACGCCGTGAACAGCGCCGGCGGGTCGGCAATAATTTCCCGCGCCGTCAGCGGCAGCGCCGGCTGCGTCGCCGTGGACAACATCACCGTCGCGCCGTAATTCCTTACCAACTCATCAATCGCGCGCGCGCAAAATTTCAACCACTGCGGCGGCAGCAACTGCGCCTCGTCCAGAATAATCACACTGTCAGCGAGGTTGTGCAACTTGCGGCATCGTCCGGGCTTCGAGGCATAGAGACTTTCAAAAAATTGAACATTGGTCGTCACTATCAGCGGCGCGTCCCAATTTTCCGACGCGAGCTGCGAACGCAGTGTCTGTCGCTCCTCGGCGATATTGCTGTGATGCTCGACCACATTGTCAGGGCCGCAAATATCCGACAAAACTTTCGCGGTTTGCTCGATAATACTGGTATAGGGAATCACATAAATCACCCGCCGCTGACCGTGACGCAGCGCGTGGTCAAGCGCAAACGCTGTCGCTGACAGTGTCTTGCCGCCGCCGGTTGGCACCGTCAGCGTGAACAAGCCCGGCTTCCTCAACGCGGCGACGCGGCAGGCCGCCAGCACTTTGCGCCGCTCCCCGTTGACCACGCCGGCCGCGCCGGACATTTTTTCCAGCGCCGCGTCCAACCGTTGTTTGATGACCGTCAGCGACTCAAAACCGCCGCGCTGTTCCGCCTGCGATGAATTCATGAACCGTTCCGTGTCGAGAAAATCAGCATCCGTCAAACATGAAAACACCATCCGCAGCCAAAGATGGCAGTTTTCCTTTTTGACAAACTTCGGCGGCTTCAATTCTCCGCCGACCATCAATTTCCGCAACTCCGCCACTGCCGCTGAGATTTCGCGCAAATTTTCCCGCCCCTCTTCCAAGCGGGCTCGCAGCGACCCGTTCCCCGCCGTGTTTTCGTAATAATCCGTCAGCCCGGCGTGATGCCCGGCGATGAGATACGCCAGCAATTTCCCTGAAGTTTTGAAATGCTCCTCCGCAAACGCCGCGCCTGCCGAGGAATGATTTACCCGCCCGCTAACGCTGACGTCATAATCAGCGGTATCCAACTCATTTTGCTCCGCCAGATATTTTTGAAATCGTGGCGACATTTTCCCCAAATCATGCAGCCATCCCGCCGCCCGCGCCCATTCGCCGGAATCAAATCCAGCGGCAAATTTTTCCGCCAGTTCCGCCACGTTGCGGGAATGCTCCTCCAACGTCTGCCATCGATCTGTCGGCGCTCCCTCAAGCGAATGGGCGAATAACGGCGTGTGCGTCATATGCGAAACGGCTCCTTGCGAACTTACAGTGGAATAGCGAATTTTGCAAAGGAATCATCCAGCGGAGAGGCGCTGTTGAGCGTCAGCGGCTTAAATCTTGAGTCCCGAGAAAAAACGGTTAGGGTAGGCGGTGTCAATCGCATGAAAACACCATCCGCAGCCAAAGATGGC
>JAITHY010000201.1 GCA_031279715.1 Verrucomicrobiales bacterium
TGCGTTTGTATTTGCCGCACGCGCATTCGTAATCCTTCACAGGACCGAAAATACGCTGGCAGAACAAACCGCCGAACTCCGGCTTGAAAGTCCGGTAGTTGATGGTTTCAGGATTTTTAACCTCGCCGCGGCTCCAGGACAAAATCGTCTCCGGCGCGGCAATAGTAATGCCAACCTGGTCAAAACCAATGGAGCGCTCGGCTCCGAGAATTTCGCGTGCTGTTTGTGTTTCCTTGCTCATAAGTTTTCCGTTGTCAGTGGTTAATGGTTAGATGGAACCCTCGCTGTCGCTGATGTTCTTTAACTGGTCGGAGGCGTCCTGGCTGCGCTCGCCGACTTTCACGTCGAGGCATAAACTTTGCATTTCCTTAATAAGGACATTGAACGACTCCGGCGTGCCCGCTTGCAGCGAGTTGTCACCCTTGACGATACTCTCGTAAATGCGCGTGCGGCCAGGCACATCGTCGGACTTCACCGTCAGCAATTCCTGCAACGTGTACGCCGCGCCGTACGCCTCCATCGCCCACACTTCCATTTCGCCGTAACGCTGACCGCCATATTGCGCCTTGCCACCCAGCGGCTGCTGCGTGACCAAGGAATATGGCCCAACCGCGCGGGCGTGAATTTTGTCCGCAACCATGTGTCCAAGTTTCAGCATGTAAATTTGGCCGACCACGACACGCTGGTGGAATTGCTCGCCGGTGCGTCCGTCGAACAACACCGTCTTGCCATCCTCCGGCAAATTCGCCTCCTTGAGAAAACCGTGAATTTTCGCCTCGGGGATGCCGTCAAACACTGGCGTCGCCACCTTGAAGCCCAGCGCCTTCGCCGCGATGCCCAAGTGTGTTTCCAACACCTGCCCGACATTCATGCGCGACGGCACACCCAACGGGTTCAACACGATGTCCACCGGTGTTCCGTCCGGCAAGAACGGCATGTCCTCTTGCGGCACAATTTTGGCGACCACACCCTTGTTGCCATGACGTCCGGCCATCTTGTCGCCCACCGACAGTTTGCGTTTCGACGCGACAAACACCTTGACCTGCTTCAAGGTACCAGGGTCAACATCATCGCCCGCCTCGACGCGATCCATTTCCACGTCTCTCTCGTTGTTCAAAACCTGAAATTTTGATTCAAATTGCCCGATGATTTCCCGAATTTTGATGCGAATCGGACTGGGATCAATGTCAATATGGTCATACACGTTGGCCATCTTCCGCAATAACGTCTTGGTAATCTTGCGATTGGCGGGAATGATAATTTCACCCGTCTCCGCATTTACCACGTCCAGCGGAATTTTTTCGTTCAGTAAAATATTGGACAATGCCTGCGTCAGTTCCTCGCGCAGTTCGTTTTCCCTTTTGGCAAACCGCTCGCTAATCGCTTTCGCCTGTCGTTTGGCCTCGGTTGGCGACAAACGGTCCTGACGTGCCACCACCTTGACCGCGCCGGCAGCGACACGCACATCCATGACAATGCCCGACGTGCCCGACGGCACCACCAGCGACGAATCCTTAACATCAGCGGCTTTCTCACCGAAAATCGCGCGCAGCAGTCGTTCTTCCGGCGCCAACTCGGTTTCACTCTTCGGCGTGATTTTGCCAACCAGAATATCGCCCGGCACAACCTCGGCGCCGATGCGCACCACTCCGTCGGGACCGAGGTTCTTCAGCGCCTCGTCGCCAACATTGGGAATGTCACGTGTGATTTCCTCCGGCCCCAGCTTGGTGTCACGGGCTGAAATTTCAAACTCGTCAATGTGGATGCTGGTGTAAATGTCTTCCTTGACAATACGCTCGTTGATGAGAATCGCGTCTTCGAAATTGTAACCGTTCCACGACATGAAGGCGACCAGCACGTTGCGACCCAGCGCCAGTTCGCCGTTTTCGGTACAGGGACCGTCAGCGATGACCTGGCCTTTGGCGATTTTATCGCCATGCCGCACCAGCGGTTTTTGATTGATACACGTCCCCGCATTGGAGCGCATGAATTTCCGCAACCGATAATAATAGACTCCCGCCTCCGGATCGTTCTTGTGCTTGCGACGCTCCGGCACCACACCATCCTTGGTGATGATGATTTCATCAGCGCTGACGCTGGCAACCTTGCCGGCGGATTCGCTGACGATGACCGCCTTGGAATCGCGCGCCACCTTGCCCTCGATACCGGTGCCCACCAGCGGCGCCTCGGTCTGTATCAGCGGCACGCCTTGGCGTTGCATGTTCGAACCCATCAACGCGCGGTTGGCGTCATCGTGCTCAAGGAACGGAATCAAACCCGCCGCCACTGAGATAAGTTGCTTTGGCGACACATCCATGTAGTGAATCTTGGTCGGCTCAAACTCGACGAAATCACCCTTGTAGCGCGACGACACTTTCGGCCCGACAAGCTTGCCGTCCTTGCCAATCTCAGCGTTCGCCTGCGCCACAACAAAATTTTCCTCCTGATCGGCGGTCAAGTAATCAACCTGGTCGCTGACCTTGCCATTGGTGACCTTGCGATACGGAGTCTCGATAAAACCAAATTCATTGATGCGCGCGAACGTTGACATCGACGAAATCAAGCCGATGTTCGGACCTTCCGGCGTTTCAATCGGGCAAATACGTCCGTAGTGCGAAGGATGCACGTCACGCACCTCAAAACCCGCGCGGTCACGGCTCAAACCGCCCGGCCCCAACGCTGACAGTCGGCGCTTGTGCGTCAACTCCGAGAGCGGATTCGTCTGGTCCATTAACTGCGACAACTGACTGCGCCCAAAAAAATCCCGGATAACCGCTGACAGCGCCTTTGGATTGATGAGCTTCTGCGGCGTCATACCCTCCGTGTTCACGTCAAACAACGTCATGCGCTCCTTCACCAATCGTTCCGTGCGCGCCAAACCCGTGCGACATTGGTTCGCCAACAATTCACCGACAGCGCGGATGCGCCGGCTGCCCAAATGGTCAATGTCATCCGTGCTCCCCTCGCCTTGTTTCAAACTGATGACATAGCTGGTCGCGGCGATAATGTCCTCGTTAGTCAACACGCGCATCTCAATGTCAGTCTCCAATCCCAATTTCTGGTTGATTTTGTAACGCCCCACACGCCCAATGTCATAACGTTTCGGATCAAAAAACAATCGCTTGATGAGCGCCTTGGCATTCGTCACCGTCGGCGGGTCACCCGGGCGCAAGCGGCGATAAATGTCCTTCAACGCATCCTCAGTGTCCTTCGTCGGATCTTTCTTCAGACAGCGAATCATCGTGTCATCGCCGCGGACGTCCACCACGTTCACACTCTTGATGCCCAGGTCAAGCAACTGCCGTACAATCGTCTTCGTCAGCGGCTCAAACGCGCGCGCCACCACGAGGTCCTGATTGGCGGCATCACGGACTTCATTAATCAAAACCTTGTAGCTGATAACTTCCTCATCCAACTCCGCCTTCAGCGAAAAATCTTCAATCTCGTGGAACAGGCTCAAAATTTCCTCGTTTGAACTGTAACCCAGCGCGCGCAGGAATGTCGTAATCAAAAACTTGCGGCGGCGTTTGCGGCGGTCAAGGTGAACATATAACAAATCGCTGGTGTCAAACGTCACCTCCAGCCACGAACCACGATCGGGAATGATTCGAAACGAGTATAATGTTTTGCCGTTGGCGTGAACGCCCGACTCAAAACAAATTCCAGGCGAACGGTGCAACTGGCTCACCACCACACGCTCGGCGCCATTGATGACAAATGTCCCTCGCTCCGTCATCATCGGCAACTCACCCATGTACACGCGCTCCTCCACCGTACTGCCGTCGTTGCGCAACCGAAATGTCACATACAGCGGCGCGGCATAAGTAACGCCTTCCTTCTGACTGTCCAGCGAGGAAAGCTTCGGCTCCTCAATCTCGTAATTGGCAAAATCCAGCCGGATTTTTTCATCATAACTCTCAATCGGAAACACCTCGGAGAACACCGACTGCAACCCCTCGTTCTTGCGCTTGCTGGGCGGAACGTTAACCTGCAAAAAATCCTCATAGGATTTCAGTTGGATTTCAATCAGGTTCGGGATGCCAATCGCGTCCTTCAATTTGCCAAAGTTAATGCGTTCCCCAGTATATGCAGTTGCCATAGAATTTGCCTTTACTAACTTTTTTCCACTAACCATGAGACCCCAAGGCCCCAAAAAATCCGGAATTAATTTCACTCCCCAATCCCAAAGGGAGCGGCAGGCCACCGCTGACGATGGCCTGCCTCCAAACGCTGACGGTGAAATTATTTAACTTCAACCTTAGCGCCCGCAGCCTCAAGTTTCTTCTTGATTTCAGCCGCTTCTTCCTTGGTCGCGCCTTCCTTGATGGTCTTGGGCGCGCCCTCCACAAGAGCCTTGGCTTCCGCCAAACCCAGACCGGGCACCGCGCCGCGGACTTCCTTGATCACGCCAATCTTGTTGGCACCGGCTTCCTTCAAGATAACATCAAAGGAAGTCTTCTCCTCGGCCGGAGCAGCAGCAGCGCCAGCAGCGGCAACCGCGACCGGAGCGGCGGCGCTAACGCCCCACTTCTCCTCAAGTTTTTTGACGAGTTCGGCGGCTTCAACCACCGTGAGTTCACTCAATGCACTGACAATCTTTTCCAAGTCTGCCATAATTTTTTCTGACCGCCGCTGAATGTCAGCGGCTCAATCACTTTCAGGTTTTTTGGTTTGCCTAGCGGCCGACACCCGTCGCCCAATTATCCCGAAAAGGCTTTCAGGCTAGCGCAAACTCATGCCTTTGTTTGTATTCAGCCGCCGCTGGCAATGACCCACACCGTCAGCGGCAACCAAAAGGTTACTCCGTTTTTGCCTCGGCGGGCACAGCGTCAGCGGCGGGAGCCGCAGCTTCACCGCCAACGGCACCACCATTGTCTTTTTCCAACTTCGCCTTGATAATCTGCGCGATTTGCGTCGCCGGCGTATTAATAATAATCGCCAGTTTCGTCCGCAGCACTTCGAGCGATGGCAAGTCCGCGATGGTCAGCAACATCTCCTGCGCCATCACCGCCTTGTCCACAATGCCGATGCGAATGTCCGGCTTTTGGAACTCCGCCTTGAAATTTTTCAACACCTTCGCGGCGGCGGCAAAATCCTTCGCCCCGCACACCACGGCGG
>JAITHY010000211.1 GCA_031279715.1 Verrucomicrobiales bacterium
CGGTAATCAAGCGCTGCCGGAGCCGATGAATGTCCTGCAAAAGCTGGAATTTTTCAAGGAGCTGACGCGCGTCGGATTCAAGGAAATCGAGGTTGGTTTTCCAGCCGCGTCAAACACGGAATTTGCCTTCATCCGGCGGCTGATTGAGGAACAACGCATTCCGGATGATGTGACGATTCAAGTGTTGTTGCAGGCGCGCGAGGATCAGGTGGAGCGCACTTTCGAGGCGCTGGCCGGGGCGAAGAATGTCATCATCCATTTGTACAACTCCACCTCTCCGGCGCAGCGGCGCGTCGTGTTTGGGTTGACGCGTCCGGAGATTGTGAAAATCGCCACGCGCGCGACGCAATGGATCAAAGACCGCCTGCCACGGCTGACCGGCAGCAACGTGCGGTTTCAATATTCGCCGGAAAGTTTTTCCGCCACGGAAGTGGAGTTTTCCCTGGAAATTTGCCAGGCGGTGATGGACGTGTGGCAACCGACGCCGCGGCACAAAATGATTTTGAATTTGCCCGACACCGTCGAGGTCGCCATGCCCAACGTGTACGCCGACCAAATCGAGTGGTTCATTCGCCACTTGAAAAATCGCGAGGCCGCCATCATCAGCGTCCACACGCACAATGACCGCGGCACCGGCGTCGCCGCCACTGAGTTGTCATTGTTGGCGGGCGCCGAACGTGTCGAGGGCACACTGTTCGGCAACGGCGAGCGTACCGGCAACCTGGACATTGTGACGGTGGCGCTGAACATGTACGCGCACGGCATCGCGCCGGGGCTGAATTTCAGCGACCTTGCGCACATTAGGAAAATTTACGAACGATGCACCGGCTTAACAGTCCCGCCGCGCCAACCGTATAGCGGTGACTTGGTATTCACCGCATTTTCCGGCTCGCATCAGGACGCCATTAAAAAAGGCTTCGCCGACCGTCAGCAAAACCCCGATCGCATTTGGGACATCCCCTATTTGACCCTTGACCCCGCTGACCTTGGGCGCGAATACAGCGAAGTCATCCGCGTCAACAGCCAATCCGGAAAGAGCGGCATCGCCTACCTGCTGGAAAACGAGCACGGCATTTACCTGCCGCGCCCGCTGCAAGTGGAATTCGGCAAATACGCCAATGATGAAATTGACCGATTGGGGCGCGAGGTTAGCGCCGCCGAATTGTGTGAAATTTTCTGGAGGCAATACGTCAACCTCAGCGCACCGTACGCGCTGGAACACTTCCACGCTGACGGCGCGAGGGGAAAAATGCGTTGCCGCGCCACCGTCGCTGACGGTGACCGCCGGCTGAACATCACCGGCGAGGGCAACGGCCCCATCGCGGCCTTTGTGCAAGGCCTCATCGTCAGCGGAGTCAAGCCGTTTGAAGTCGCCACTTACGCCGAACACTCGCTGGGCAGCGGCGCCGAAGCCAACGCGATTTCCTACATTCAAATCCAAACCAAGAATGGCGCGACCGCCTTCGGCGCGGGCACAGACACTAACATTGAGCTGGCCTCCATCAAGGCGGTGTTGAGCGCGCTGAACCGCCTGACGGCGGCATAGGTTGATTCGGAACCAATACAGAGTATTGAGCGATAATCCCGCCGCAAACGACACCTTGCGGTACGCTCGCGTCGGCCGATTGTCATGCTCCAGTCACCGTCAGCGACAGTAGCGCGGCAACGCATTTTTCCCCTCGCGCCGTCAGCGTGGAAGATAAGTGGCCTTCGTTTGTTAAATTCCGGTCTCGCTGGGAATCAACTCTTCCACCCTGACGCCGCGAAATTCGTAGAGTTTGTGGATGATTTCCTCAATCAGGTTGTTCGGACATGAGGCGCCGGCGGTGACGCCGACGACGACATTGCCATCGGGCAGCCAGTCGCGCGTGGCTTCTTCAATATTGGTGTGCTGGTTCCAGTGGTGGATGAGTTTCGGGGAGGTCATCTTGGAGGCGTTTTTGATGAAGTAAGTCGGTAGTTTGGCCTCGCCCATCTCGGCGAGGTGCGAGGTGTTGCTGCTGTTGTAACCGCCGACGACGATGAGCAAATCCATCGGCTCGGCGAGCATGACGCTCAGCGCGTCCTGCCGTTCCTGCGTCGCGCCGCAAATCGTGTCGAAGAAGCGAAAATGGTCGGGGAGTTTTTCCGCGCCGTAACGGTCGGTAATGGCCTGTCGGATGCGGTTTTGCACTTCCTCGGTTTCGTTGCGCATCATCGTGGTTTGGTTGGCGACGCCAACATAGCTGAGGTGAATGTCCGGGTCGAAGCCGGGTGAGTATGCGCCGTCAAATTTTTTCAGGAATTCCGCTTTGTCACCGCCGTTGCGGATGTAGTCGCAAACATAGTCGGTCTCCGCCAGTGTGAAGACCACAAGATAATGCCCGGCGTTCGCATCCTCGCCGAGTGCGCGAGAACTGGTTGCCTTGGTTTCTTCGTGCCAGGCCTTGCCGTGGATGATGGAGGTGACTTTTTCGCGGTTATACTGGCGGACGCGCTTCCACACGCTCATCACGTCGCCGCAAGTGGTGTCCACAACCGCGCAGTTCAATTCGGCCAGGCGGTTCATGGTTTCCACCGGCGCGCCAAATGCGGGGACGATGACGACGTCGTCGTGCGTGATGTGGGAGAGGTCATAACCGTTGGGTCCTTCCTTGAGTGACTTGACCTTCATCTCGTGGAGTTGGTCATTGACTTCGGGGTTGTGGATGATTTCGCCAAGCAAATAGATGTTTTTGTTGTGAAAATACTTCGCAGCGGCGTAAGCCAGGTCAATGGCGCGCTCGACGCCGTAGCAAAAGCCGAATGCCTTGGCAAGTTTCACCGTCAGCCCGTTCGCCGTCAGCGTGTGCCCGCCGGACTGTCGGATGTAATCGACGACGCGGCTGCGGTAATGCTCGTTGACTTGCGCTTGGACGATGGACATGACTTCCGGTGTGCGAAGATTGACTTTGCGAGGCTTTGCGGGTGTTGACATACCGGCAGTTTAGATCTTCAAAATTTGATAGCTACAAAAAAATGGCCGCGAAAGAACGCGGCCATTTAAATACGTCACTGTCAGCGGACATCGTTCAGGTAGGCGATGATGGCTTGCTGCACGGGCAGGCGGTTGCCGGCTTGCTCGAAAATGTCCTCCGCCTGCGCCTCAAGAACGTCAGCGGTGATTTCCTTGCCACGGTATGCGGGGAGACAGTGCAGGACCATGCAATCGGGTTTCGCGAACTTCAACAATTCGGCGTTGATTTGATAACCCTGAAACGCCTTGATGCGCTCCCGAGCCTCAGCCTCTTTGCCCATCGAAATCCACACCTCGGTGTA
>JAITHY010000219.1 GCA_031279715.1 Verrucomicrobiales bacterium
AAGTTAGTACTGCGAATTGATTTTGATTGTTGTTAAACTCATGCCTGACCCAGTGATGCAACCGGGCATGAACGGCAAATCGACTTTGACCCAACGACTGAACTGGTGGTATCTCGATACACTAAAAGGACGCGGATTTTATGATATGGTAAAAACCATTAACTTGACGACACCTCGTCAGGCAAAGTAACGGCGACTTCCAGCCCCACTCTTACATCTATGTTGCCGCGCTGGCCTGCCCCCCGAAGTTAGAGGTTTTAAAAGTGGAGTTTTGTCTGGTAGAAAGACAGAATGGCATGAAGAAGAGCAAATTCAGTGAGGAGCAGGTGGTAAATATCCTGCGGGAAGGGCAAAGCGGGAGCGGCGTGAAGGCGGTGTGTGCGAAATACAACATCAGCGAAGCGACCTATTACAAGTGGCAAAAGCAGTACGGTGGTGTCGGACATTTGAACGCCGCGGGCGATGACTGAGGAGAACGCGAGGTTGAAGCGAATTATCGCCGATTACGCAGTGCAGATTGACATCCTGAAATATGTAAATTCAAAAAAATGGCAATCCCTTCAGCCAAGCGAAGGGCAGAGATATAGGGGCAAGGGCTTGGCACAGACAGGGAGGGCATTAAAAGTCTGCGCGCGGCGGCTTGTATTGCCTGACGCAACAACAGCCCGCCAGTCGATGTTTAGAGCAAGCGATTGTCACAACAGAATCCCCGCTACGGGTTAACCGCGCTGTTGAGACGGAACGGACAAAAGGTTAACGGCAAGCGGGTACAGTCCCTGGGAGAACGGACACATTTGTTATCTTTATTGAGATGTGAGATTAGGCGGAAATAAATGGGAAGAATTTGAAATACAGAAGGTTATGCAATGGGATTAAGTTGAAAATAGGCACAACTCCAAAATGAGATAAGTGGGTACTAAAATAACGGTGTTTTCAAAGGTTTGATACATTTTTTTAAAAGTGGAATTTTTTCAAAGCCCTCTCCCTCAACCATTCCGAGCGACTTTTTTTGCCCGCGCCCGCGCCTTGATGGTCAGGTGCAACTGGCGCAGTTGCGGCAGCGGCAGCGCGCGCCAGCCCTTGCCATCACCGCCAAACTTCGCGGCGCTGACCGTCTCGACATACTCCGGCCAGAACACCCCAAGCCTGTCTTTGTGAAGGGCATCCACCGGCAGATACCGCTCAACACCGCGCACCAGCCGCGCCCGCTCCCTGTCGCCGGCGTTGTCCAGCGGTAGCGGGTCGCCGTTAACCAAGCCGCTGATGCTCTGCAACAGCAGTTTGATTTTGTCCACCTCGCCGTTGTTCAGCTTCGTCCATGACTTGCGCACGCCGAGCGCCTGCTCGGTCAGCTCGTGGCGCAGCTCATCGTCAGCTTCCCGCCGCATCGCGGCGGCGGCGCGTTGAAACAACCAAAACAGCATGACGCGTTGTTTGTAACTCATAATTTTCTCCAACATTGCGGCGTCAGTTCCTCAATAAGCCGGGCGTGCCGCAGCCGCTCCAGCTCGCGCTCCAATTTTTCCACCCGCACCGTCAGCGCCAGCGTCAACTTCGCCAGACGCACAACATCAGCGTCAGCGGACGCCGTGGTGACGCGGGTGGATTTCATCGTCAATCCCCCAACATGAACAGCAGCAGCGCCCACACCACGCCGCAGCCCGCCACCATCAGCGCGCCCAGGCACGCTGACAGTGACGGATGCTCGTCCTCCCAACGGTCGAGCCACCCAAGCCACGCCTTCATGCTGTCACCTCCTCCAGCTTCGGCGTGCCCGTGCGAAAGCCGATGGTACCGTGCGTGTAATCCGCCGACGGTCACAAGGTAAATTTTGGCCGGCGACTAAAAGACAAGCTGGAATCCGACCCGTCTTATGCCGGGCGCAAGGAATTGCTGGAGTGGGGACGCGAGGCGGTACGCTCCGGCAAACGAACCCGCACTTTTGAAGCCGGCGAGTAGCGCGATCACTATGCGAAAATTTTTCATGACGCAAAAAAGAACAAGGGAGTGCGGGTGATTGTGGATGCCGAGGATGGCGAGGCGTTCAATTTGCACGAGGCTAATGAGCGTTATTTGCGGCGGAAAAAATTAGTCAACCGAAAGGGCGCCTGGGCGGGCGAGCAACCGCCCGGCGGCGGTCCACAGCCCAATGCCGCTGCTGGCGAATCCGTGAACGGGAAACCTATCACACAACTGCGCGCCCGCGTCAAGCTCTTTGCAACGCTGTTGCAAATCAACCGGCGAGTCAAAAAACTGCAAGCGAAAGGAATGTTGTCATGAAAACCGTGGTTTATTTTTCAGGCGCTGGCAACGCGAGCGGCAGTTTGAAACGCACTGTGCTGGCTTTGGCGCTGCTGTGTTCCGCCCTGGCTCCCAGTCCAATCACCGCGCCGAGTACCTCCAGCCCCGCCTTGCCCTCGGCGCTGGTTCCGGCTGTCACCGCCACCTCAAATTCACTGTCCTGCGCGAAAGCCATCTCCCCGTTGCCAAGCAAAAGTTTTTGGAAGCCGTTGGTTGCGGCATGTGCGTCGCCCAGTATCCAAATTTGCGGCCGCAGTTAGTACGCCTCACGCACCTCGGCATTGATTTCGCCGAGGGTCAGCACAATAAATTCACGGAGGGTCATATGAATATTCAAGGGCTGGTGGTTGAGATTTGCAAACAGATTTGCGGCGCGGTGGATGAATTGCGGGAGCGCGGCGCGGTGATAATGCCGCCGCGCCGGATGGATTTTGATCTCGCCACCGCTGATGGACAGCGGGCGCGTTTCACGCTGGAAACCCTGTCCTTTTACCAGCGCGGCGAGGTGATCAAGCCGTCCACCCCGACCATCTTTGCCGCCGCGCGGGAAATAAAAAAGGAGGTTGCGTGAGCGCCATCACCGTCAGCGTTGAGGACCGCGTGACGCCGCGCCTGGCCGCGTTGCAAAGCAAGCTCGCCAAGCCGTCCGCCGCCGCCATGTCCGCCGGCGTGGAGGTGCGGCAGCTGTTGCGACAACACTTCATGGCGCGCGGCGGCCGCGGCGTGTTGGGTGTCAAAACCAACTACTGGGCCAGGGCCGCGCGCCGAGGCGGTCGGCAAATTTCCGCGCGAGTTTAACAACCTGCGCTTCGCTATTCTCGGCGCCGGCGGCCCGGCGTTGATCAGTGCCGAGAAGGCCGCGGCGCGCGGCAAACGCTCGCTGGGCGGCTCCGGCAAAAACAATCGCGGCATCGTTTGGTATTGGCTCCGCAAAGTCACGCACCACACCGCCGACCCGACGGTGTTGCCGACCGACGCCGAGTTTAACGCGGCCGTTGACCGCGGCGTCAGCAACTATTTGGAGGATATGAAAAAATGAACAACCTGCCACCCATCCTGACCGTGCTGGACGCCAAGGCGGAAGCGTGTTTCACCGACCGCGACAACGCGCTGACGGTCGTGCTCCGCGTCACCGTTCACGGCGGCAGACAATTTTATTTGCAATTCGACCGCAACTTGGCGCTGATGGTCAGCGGCGACTTGGAAGCCGCGTATCAACAAAGTAACGGAGCAAAACAATGAACCCTGACAACATCATGGAAAAAACTTTTGCCGAGGCGTCCGCCAGCCGCGAACATCTAAGCGTGAAAGATGTTTGCGCCGTCCTGCGCCACAGCCGCGCTGACGCCGAGGTGCAGTTGCGCTGCAATCTCACTGTCGGCGGCACGCTGGTCACGTTCAACCTTGACTACCACCAAACGCAGGCGCTGGCCGTCGAGGTGCAGCAATGCTTGTCAGAGTTGCGCCGCCGCGCCCATTCCCAAAAACCGGAGGGCTTGTTATGAGCATTTTAGAGCAACTGCAAGCCGCCGCCGCCGCGCGGCTCGGCGCGGAGCCTGAGTTCGCGGGCGTGAGCGTCAGCGTCATCCGCCCGCGCTCGGAGGAGGAGGCGGTGTTGATCCAAATCGCCATTGACAACGCGCTGGCGGGCGTCGGCGGCAACGGCCTCGCCGCGCTGGTGCAGATGCCGACACTCAGCGCGCCCATGCCCAACGCGCCCGGCCCGGTAATTGACATGGCGCTGACGGTGAGAATTATTGAAAACCCGCTGGTGAGCGGCGCGCGGCGCAGCGCCGAGGATCTCGCGCTGGCAACGCTCTCCGCCCTGCACCACTACGCGCCGCGGCTTGACGACCTGACTTTGTTAAACCCGCTTTTTGCCGACGGCAACTGCCTCGAACCCGTGGACGGGTTCGCCGGCAAAATTGTCTATGACGTGACCGTCAAAACCAAATACGACGGCCTCGCCGGCAGAAACTGAAAACTAAATTTATGGCAATCCAACGCAGCAGCATCAAAACGGGACCCGCGATTGTGAAATACAACGGCGCGGTCATTTACTTCAAGGACGGCATTGAAATCGCCGAGACGGTCGAGACCTTCGACAGTGCCGTGGACAACTACGGCCCGAAGACCGACCAGCGCGTCAAGTACCGCCACGCCACCATCAGCGGCAAGCCCGCCGGCGAGTGGCGCGACCTGGCCATCCTCTGGCCCTGGCTCAACGCCAGCGTCGGCGTCCGCGTGCATGGCGACGAGGACAAGGAGCTGGTCATCCACGCCAAGGACGGCACGCTCTACACCTACCACAACGCCGCCATCACCAAGATGCCCAACCTCAAGTTCGCCGCGACGGCGACGCTGCTCGACCAAATCGAGTTCACCTGCCGCATCAAGGACACCACAGAGCCAACGGCGGCGAACGCGCCGCGGCTGC
>JAITHY010000017.1 GCA_031279715.1 Verrucomicrobiales bacterium
GATGATGTAATCCTTAGAGACCGTCCGCAAATCAATGAACGCCTCTATGCCTTGTCCGACCATGCCCAGACCACGGCGGTGGCGGACAATACGGGAACGATGCGGGAACGCTATATTTACCGTGCGTTTGGCGCGGTCAGTTACTACAGCGGTGACTTCACGCCGCAGACTAACTCGAACTGCGACTGGACCTTCCTCTTCGGCGGGTATCAACTCGACCAACTCACCAGCCTTTACCAGGTCAGAAATCGTTACTACCACACAACCTCGGCAGATGACGTAGTTAAGGACTAGTGTTTAGCCGTTTTATACCAGTATTTAAGCTGCTTGAGGAGCGGTTGATAGCCGCCGAAATTAAAGCGCCATTCGCACTCCTTCAAGTAATAGTAAAAGTATTGGCGTTTGATGCCGTTAAACCGATACAAATGGCGTTTAGCTTGCCGTCAGAAGTTTTCAATGCCGTTGATGTGGTTGTCGTCCTCGACGAAGCGTTCGTGGTGGTTAATCCGCCGATGTTCAAAGGTGCTCACATCATCATAGGTGCTGATCCGCCCAGCGGCAAGCGCCCGTTAAGCACCTTGATCGCGTGTTTGCAGCTGTACCCACACAACTCGCACGCTTCCGTCACCAAGCGACTTCGCCTCTCTCCCTCTATGCCGTTGCCACATCCGCAACAACACTTCTCTCCGACTCATTTGACTCATGCTTTTTTCCATTCTCCCATGGGGTCATTTGGTTTTGAGGCAACTCTAGTGTGGTAGGGCGAATGGAATCGCTTATAGAATTAACATTTTTCAATAAAAAAGCCTGATTCCCGTCCGAGACTTGCTTATATTTGATGACAACAAAGGTTATCGGTAACCCTCCGCAAGGCGAAGGGAGCAACCGACACCAACTGGTTTAGGCGACAAGAATCGTATCATTAATAAACTCGGTTCCTGTCGAGATGTGGGCATTGCCACACGCCGGGGCAATAGATGTTTGCCGAAACGCGTTCCACTCGTTGCGGGAGAGGACTTCAATCGGCGCGACCAGCCCGATATGCCGTTCAACATACCGGCATAGCGCGGACAAAGCCAGCCTCGCCAGGCTTTCCTCGGAAAGATGGCAAAGCTGCCGCGCTTGCGCCAATTCCGTGTATTGGTCTTCGGTTAAGTTCAGGGTTAGTTTGTAATTTGGTTTTGCAGGTTTCATGCAAGAGCAAACTAACCAACGCTCCGCATGAACAAAGACTAATTTTTGGCGGCAGTGGAAATTCTTTTGGCGACGGCGGGGCGCAGTTCATTGCGCGGCACAATTTCAAACGGGGTGGAGAGCATGTTGCTTCGTTCGACGTAGCGGCAGAGAGCTTCCAAGGCAAGGTTCAGCAAGTCGCTTTCGGCAATGCCGGAAAGTTGTTCGGCGTGAATGAGGCGGTTTTTCAACGTCGCGGGAATGCGGGCGTTGACCCGGGCATTTTTGGGTTTGCTGCTTTTCATAATCAGCAAGCATAGACCAAGCCGGTGCGGCAGGGAAAGAACTATTTCTACAAAAAACAACCAATGTCGGACAATGGTAAAAACGAAAGTAAATCAGCGTCAAAAGACATTTTTCAAAAAATCACCGCCACCGCAATCAAAAATAACCCTCATTTTGCCAAAAATAAAAACGGCTTGTAATGCTGATGATCACAGGGATAGAAGCTGTCTCTGTTTTTGACTGGAGGAAAAAACGCGCACAGGCGTTGACAAAAGTTTTAATATTTGGTTCCATTGTATGACAATGGAGGACGATATTAACAACGAGGCAAACACGACGCCGGCAGCGGAAGATTTTTCCGCCGCCGACTTCGCGGGACAGCCGCTGCGACAACCCTTGGGGGAAAAACTCGCGGCGGTGCTGCCGGAAAATTGGAAAGGAAACGATGATGAGCAAAATTAAATTCTGGATGGTTAACGCCGCGCTGACCGTGCCGGCGCCGCTGCTGGCGGCGTCGGGTTACACAGGCGACGCCCGCAGCGAGTTCAAGGACGGGATGCTGCTGGTGTTTGAAATCGGCGGCATCATCTTTTTCGTGCTGGGGGTGTTCGGCATCGGCTACGCCGGATTGAATTACAAGAAGGACGAGGAACAATCCAAGAAAGCCATGATTGGCTGCGCGATTGCCGCCGGTTGCGGCTTGATTGGCGCGGCTATCTTCCAAGCCTTTCGCATGGACAACGCGATTATCGCTTTTCGTTAAACTTATGAACTACTTGCGCCGCACTCCCACCCACTCCGCCGACGAGAACGCCGGTAAAATCTGGGGCATCAAGAACGAGTATTTGCTTATCGCCGTTGGCGGCGGGATGGCGGGCATTTGCGTGATGATGGTTTGCCACATGACGCACTGTCCCGTGGTGGTGTCAGTGCTGGCGGGACTGGTGCCGCTGACGGTGACAGTGGCGTATATCTTCATGTTCAAACACAATCGCCCGCCGTCCTATGACTTGGATTGTTTGGAGTTGATGATTGGCGGCTCCCACTGGGGACGCAACAGAAAGGTTTTTTTACATCCTTATGAATCCTGACGGTTACTTTATTGACGACATGCTGGTCTGGCAGGAGCTTGACCGGCGAGGTTTTATTGCCAAAGGCTTCGCCTTTGACCCCGCAGACTTTCGCAACGCACCGGTGGTGGCGTTGAACGAATGGCAGGAAAAGTTATGCCGGATGTTCCGTTCTCTGGAGCAGGACACTCATCTGCAAGTGAAATGGTCGGTGGACGCTGATTATCGTGAAGTGTTGCTGGCCTACCAGCGGAAGACCGAGGAACTGGTTAAGAATGACTTTACCCGACTGGTGCGCGAGGAGCGTTTTCAACGGTACTGGCAGGGGATGCGAGAACGCAAGTTGCGGCGGGAACGGTTGCATTTGTATCTTGCCAAAGCCATCACCGTCACACCGGACGGCGAACACGACGCGGAATACGACAAAAGACTTTTGCAATCTTACGCCAATACGTTTGCTTTGCACGGCGCGGCATTGAACACCATCGCCGGTGAAATGGCGTCACTAATGCCGATGGATAACCACGGACATTTCCGGCAACTGGCATATTTTTTGAACCCGTCATTTCATGACCGGTTTGACTTTGAGCCGCTGGAGCAGTTCGATCCGTTCAAGAGTATGCAGGAAAATTGCTGGCAGTCGGAGTGTGTCGCTGACAAAGGCGTGTTCAAGCTGGACGGTTATTACAACCAGTTGATGGTGTTGAAGCGTCTGCCGAAGCACACCTTCCCCGGTATCATCAACGGACTGACCAACCTGCCGTTGCTGGACTACGCGCTGACGGTCAACTTGTACCCGCTGACCCTGTCAAAATTGGTGGACAAGTTGGAGAAGGAAATCGACGCGCTGAAAACTGCTTATCGATCCCAGAATAAACGGCTCCATTCTGACCACCATCCAAAAGAAAGAACAGCAAGTGGCGGAGTTGACCCAAGGTTATCACCTGCCGTTCAAAATGGATTTTATCGTGCAAGCGTGGGATGTCGAATTGCCCAAGTTGCAAGCCAAGTGCGGAGCCATCAAAGCGGCGATTAACGGCATGGCGGGGGCGCGGTATTGGGAAGTCAACCATCCCGTCACCGCGAAAAAATTGTGGTTCCAGACGTGGCCGGGCTGGATTCACGGCGCGTACCGCGTCCACGCGCTCGACGTCAGCGACGTTCACGCGGCTGATTTACTTCCCAGTAGCGGCACTTTTTCAGGGCATTTGCGGGACGCGGAAGCATTGTATGAGGGCAGCAACCGCAACTTGGTGGGCGTGAAAAACTTCATCAGCGGCACACCACAGGCGGCGGTATTGTTCGGCGACACCGGCGCGGGCAAATCGGCGTTGCTGTGCGATTTGCTGGCGCAGACCGAGCCGTACTATGCCTATACGGTCATCATTGAGGAAGGTTTGTCCTACGGGATTTACACCCAGTTGATGGGCGAAACTCCGGTCATCATCCAGCCGGACGGCGACCTGACGCTGAACTATTTTGACACGCAGGGTTTGCCGCTGTCATCGTTGCAACTGGCGACTTGCACGGCAGTGGTGGCGCAAATGGCGGGTAAGATGGCTGATGAGGACAAACAAAATCTGCGTTCCTCGCTCATCTTCCAATACGTTGACGAACTCTACACGGCGATGTGCGAGGACTGGCAGCGGGCGCATGGCGAGTTGTTGCCGGAGATAGCGCGGCACGCATACGCGACGCACCGGTTCAAATTGAAGCGAATGCCGGTTGGCTCGACTTACCTTGAGGCGTGGGCGGAGTTGCGGGATTTGCTCGCCGCCAAGGACGGCTTTGCCTGTGAGTTGCTGGCATTGGTGAGCGAGGAACAAATTTCCCAAATGCTGAGGGATTTTTCGATGGGGAAAATCATGCGCAACACCGCGCTGGCATGGTTCAAGCCGGAGGATTATCCGCGGCACACGCACCTTTACGAAATCATGCGCCACACGCCGATGCGCCAGCATGACCGGAACACGGTGAGGGATTTGGCTTCACTGTTAGCGCCTTGGTGCGCGGGTGGCAATTATGGAAAATTATTCGACGGAGCAAGTAATCTGTCGCTGACGGGCAGGCTGGCGCATTTTGAATTGGGTTACATTCCCGACGCGGCGAAAGAATTGAAAGCGTTGGCGGGATTTTTGATTAGCAATCATATGCGGCAACATATCGTGACGCTGCCACGCGGCTTGTGGAAACGGAAGATTGACGAGGAGATGGTCAGGCGGCTGTCCGTACCCGGGGCGGAGAAAATCATCGAGGAGGAGTACACGGGTTTCCGCAAATATAATTGTTGGAACATCTCGGTCATTCAGCAGTACGCCAAGTTCAAACAATCGCCGGTGCGCCCGCTGGTGATGGGCAATTCCAAGCAGTTTTACTTTTTGAAAATGTCCGACTTGGGCGACTTGGAGGATATTTACAAGGATGTGGCGTTGCCGGAAATTACCAAGCAAGCCATCAATGCCTATCCTTCGCCGGAAAATTTGCCCGCTGGCAATCGCTATTCGTCGCTGACCTATTTGCACCGCACCGGCGGCAGACCCCTGTGTGGCACCGTACATCACCGCGCCAGCCGTCCGATGTTGTACGTGTCATCCAGCACCGGCGGGGACTTCGACCGGCGGGCGCGGGCGTTGAAACAATATCCCTCCGTGTTGGAGGGGGTACTGGCGGAGGCGCGCAAATGATTTTTGGAGTTCAAATCAACAGAAAGAAAAAAATGAAAAAGTACATAGTAATAATGGGGGTGCTAATGGCATCCATAACGACAAGTTTTGCGCAACGCTTGCAAAGCTTTGCCATGGATTCTCTGGCATCCGAAGGTTCCGGCGGGAGCTTGCAGTTGACCATAACGTTGAGTAAAACTCAACTGGTGATGTTGTTTGCAAGCCACTACTCAACCGATGGCTCTGGAGATATCCACTATAATGTTAATAGTTTCACTAATCCTGTTACCACCTACTTTGATATTGATGGTGTAAATTATGGACACTATTCCACGCAACTTACCGCGCCCGACGGAAGCGGTAGTCCACGCCCCCACAGTGGCAGCGGCTATTATTTTTTAGAATTGGCCGCGGGTACTCACACTATAAAGATTGCACATGGCTCCAATGAGGTTGTAACAATTCCCGATTATCGTGGTATTGGCGCGAGTGGGGATCGTGGTGGCAGAGGCGAAATATTTGCCATAGAATTGGGTGAATCCGTCGGCGCGGGTGCGATAACCCAAGCAGATTTAGCGGCTTTGGAAACTAGCCTGCGACAAGCCATTGCCGCTGGTGACACCGCCACCGCTACGACCATCAACAATGCCCTCACCACCTATCAGTCGCAAGTTCAAATCACCGTCAATAACTTGCAAAGTCAAATTGATGCCCTGAATATCAACAAAGACACGCTGGCGTCCCAAATCGCCGCCTTGGAACAACAAAGCAACGCTCAGTCCGCATTACTGGCACAGTTACAGCAAAGTTTGGCGACAACGCAACAGGACTTGGCTAACTTGACATCGGAATTTTCAAACTTGTCCGCGTTGCTAAATGGCTTGGCTGAACGCGTCACCGCCAACGAACAGGCCATTGCCAATTTGCGAAACAGCCTGATGTTGGTCAATAATCAACTAATAGCCTACGGTTTGCGGTTGGACGAACATGGCGCGTTACTTTTCCAATTGGGCGTGCGTCTGGACGAGCACGGCAATTTGCTGGACTCTCACGGCAACTTGATTGCCAAATTAACGACACAACTTAATAACCAGGGTGACCAGCTAAAAAAACTGCAAAAAAAACTTGATCGTACGGCAGGCTTGGCTTGGGTCGGTGTTGGCATGGGCAGCGCCGGCGCGGTGTCGGCGTGGAGTTACATGCTCGCTGACGATGACAGGGAGGATGACAAGTGCTGCGGCGGTGCCGTGCCGGAAGTCAAATCAACCCGTCCGGGCTTTTCATCTGCTGGGAAATGACAATGTTATTCCGACTTTTAATTTTGTTGTCAGCGTTGGCGTCGGCGTGCTCAAGCCGTGCGGTGTATGACACGGCGGGAGCCGGGGCTGGCGCGCTGATTGCCAATCAAATCAGCGGCGGTGACACGCTGATGACCGCGGCGGGCGCGGGCGGCGGGGTGCTGGCGGCGGAGTTGTTGCAAGGGGCTTCCGCTGACGGTCAGCGGGAGCAGTACAATCGCGGTTATGACCGCGGTGCCTCGGACGCTGCCAAGCGGATGTATTGGCTGACGCAAAATCTGCAACAACCCAATCCTGACCAAAGCGGTGGCAGAGTCCGTCGCTACACGTTTCCCGCCGGTGGCGAGGTGACAGCGGACGGGGTGCGGGAACAGTCTTACGAAGTGACAGTGCCGGTGGAGGAGTAAATTATGCGAAAGATTATTTCACTGCTGGCGGTTTGTTGTTTAGCCCGTCAGAGCCACGCGCAATGGGCGGTGTCGGATGCGACGAGCCAGACATTGATTGAGTTGCAGACCGCCATGGACATGGAAAAGTGGGCGGAGCAACTGGCGCGGATGAACGACATGTTGACTCAAAGCCGGCGCGTGATTGAGCTGACTGGCGACCCCGTGCAGGCGGCGGGTGCGCTTGGCGCGGTGGCGGGGGTTGACCCCGTTGCCAAGTCCGGGGCGACGTCATCACTGGCGTCCATGCTGAAAACCGCCAATGCCGCGCAATCGCTGTACTGGACGGGCAACGGCTTGTACCAATCGCTGCCGGACACCTTGCCGGACGGGGGCAAAATCACCCGCGACCTGAACGCCTACAAATCCATCGCGGCGTTCGAGAGCGCGTATGACCGTTACCTAATCGGGGCGGAGCGGTTGCAGTCCGCCCGCGTCCGCCTGTTGCGCGACATTGAAACTTTGCAAGCGCAGCCGGTGACGACCGAGAGCCAGCAGCGGGAGAAGCAAATCAAACTCGCCGCCTTGCAAGCGCAGTTGGCGGCGTTGGAGCAGGAGCGGGCGCGGCTGTCCGAGGAGGTGGCGGTGCAAAAAGCCGCCAATGACGAGCAGCGTGCCAAGCAAGAACAGGCGCGGAAGGAAAACAACCATGCCGAGCGGCAAAACTTCTGGCAGCGGCAGCAACGCTAACATTTTATGCAACGGTTCACCGACATCATTAACGAGTTTTACGGCTTCTTGCTGACCGATTTGCACACGTCAGTCATGGCGTTTGCCGACACGCTGCTGCAACTGGCGTTTGTGATGGTCGCGCTGAGCATCGGCTGGAACGCGCTGAAACACAAGTTTCACGCTGACGTTGGGGAATTGCTGTGGGCGGTGTTGATGGCGGGCGTCATTGCCGGTTTGATTGCCATGTGGCCGCGACTGGCGTCGCCGCAGGGAACGTTTCAAAATATTGTGGAGAGCTTGTCGGGACAAATCCGCGAAAACGTGGTGGAGGTTTACTCCCAAGCGTTGGCGGTGTTTGAGCGGGGCAGTTTGGACTGGTCGCTGCTGACCGACCCCGTGGATTGTGTGACCGGCGTGCTGGTGTATTGCCTGTTGGTGGCGGGGTTCATGGTGATGTGTCTGGCGAAGTTGTTGCAGTTTTTCCTGATTGAACTGTCGCTGGCGTTCGCCCCGGTGTTTTTGTCGCTGTTCGTGTTTCAAGCCACGCGGAGCATTGCGGTGAATTTTGTCACCGGCAGCGTCGGCTTGTTTCTGTGGCCGCTGATGTGGAACTTCACGGACTTGGCGATTTTGCCGCTGACCAAGGTTGCCATGGCGCAAGTCGGCTCGCCGACCACGCTGCTCATTATGATGGGTTGTCTGGGTTCATGCGTCACTCTCGGCTACGCGGTCGCCCCGTTTTGGCTGACCCACAAACTCAAAACCGGCGGTGAAATGGGTTCGGCGTTGGCAATGGCGGCGGCGGGACTGACATTTTTGGCGGCCAGAGTCGGCCTGTCAGTGGCCCTTGGCAATCCCGCGCCCATGGCCGGAGCCGCTAACGATGTTACCCCGCCCCGGCACGAACCGCCGCCTTCGTCCGGTGGCGGCAGTGAGCCGTTGCCGCCGGTGGAACCGCCGTCGCTGCCAGTCACGCCGTCGAGTGGCGGCCTGCCAGTCAGTGCGCCGGTGGCAGCGGTGCCGGTAAAAAATCTTCCACCGGCGGGCGTAATCTTAACCCCAACAACCGAACCCATCATCAATCAGGAGATAAAAATATGAGCCAGCTCACCGCGGATTTATTCGCCGTCAATTTGCGCAAAGTGCTGAAAACGCACGGGCATTTGCCCGCTTTTGAACGGAGCCTTGCCAATCCCAATCAGGATTTTGCCGTTGAACTGGAACGCCCGCCGTTGCACACGCTGAACATTGAAGTTCTGCCGCCCGTGACAAACCGTTTTCGCGTGCCCGCCGTGGCGGTGGCCCACACTTGGATATCCCATGGTGATCTCATGCGCGACCCTGAAATAGTGTTCGCCGTCAAGCCCGAGGGCTGGGTGCCGTATGAAATCACCCAAGATCCGGTGGGATGTTACCGAAATGCCTTTGACGCTGACGGTCACTTTGACGAAAACATCAGCCGCGACCTTTTGCCGTTAACAAAGGCATGGGCGCGTAATCTCGTTGTCCAAGGTTGGACGGGCGAGAGCGAGGACCATTCAATCAAACCCAAACTTCAATCTTTATGACCCATCCCGTTGAAATTTTTACGAATAACCGCATGGCGGCGCGGTTTTGGTTTTTCACTTCGTTGTGCGCGATGATGGCGCTGGCGGTCATGCCGTGTTTGCTGGTCAGGGCGTATCGGGTGCCGGAACGGGCGGTGGTGTTGAACACCGCCACCGGCAGCATGGTGTACGCGCCGGTGCTTGGATTTATGGACGCGGACGAGTTGCACGCCTATCACGCTCGACTGGCGACGCTGACGCTGCTCCAAACCAACCCCAACGGCGCGGATTTTCCAGAGCTGGTTGACCGGCTGTTTTTGGCGGGGGCGCGGCGGCAGGTGCAACAGCAGTTCGCCGCCAGCGAGGACTTGTTCAAGAACAGGCAACTGCGGCAAAAGCCGGAGATTGCCGAAATTAAAATTTTGCGGCGCGGCGGCAGCGTCGGCGGCATGGCGGCGGTGGAGGCGCAGGTCAGCGGGCAGTTGATTCGCAGCGGGGTGAACAATGGCATGGCGTTCACCGAGCCGGTGAACTTTGCCATCCGCTACGCGCTGGTGCGCAATCCCGATTTGCTGAACAACAACCTGTTCCCGCTGGCGGTGGGGACTTACCAGTATCAGGAGCAATGATTATGAGAACCGTTATTTATTTCACGATTGGCATGTTGATGAGTTGTGTGCCGCTGACGGCGAAGACCGTTGCGTCAGCGTTGCGGCAATATCCGTTGGACGAACATCTTGTACATGAAGTGCCGGTGACCGTCAGCGAGGGGACGACGGTGTTGATGTTTCCGTCGCGGATCAGTGCCATCTATGCGCAGCGGGTGTCACTTGATCCCGCTGACGATGCGGATTTTGCCATGACCTTCCAGCCCGGGCAGTTTTATTTCACGGTCAACGCCCGCAGGGATGGAGTGCGCGATGTCATCAGCGTGGTGCTGGGCAAACAGGTGTATCAAATCCGTGTCGTCGCCGCCATGGACAAGGCGGTGTTGACCGCCAGCTTTTTCAAAGTGACACGGCAGGAACAAGCGTCAGCGGTGTCGCCCAACAAATTATTGTCGCTGCTGGACAAGAGCAAATTGTACCACCAGTTGCGCCAGCACTACCCGCGGGAGGCGGAACAAATTGACCATGCGCGACCGCAAACGGTGTTGTGTTACCGCGATTTCACGGCGACGGTTCAGGACGTGTGGCGTTACGAGGCGGAGGATACGCTGGTGTTTTGCGTGTTGTTGCGCAATCACAGCGACCGTGCCGTTGAATTTTTGACCAATGAAATTGCCGTGCGTGTCGGCCAGCGGATTTACCCCGCCGCCATTGTGGACGCCGCCGGTGTCATGCCGCCGTATTCAACGGTGCCGGTGTGGTTCGCCGTCAGCGGTTCGCCGGACGGCGGGCGCAATAATCTTTCCGTCAACAACCGCTGGA
This sequence comes from Verrucomicrobiales bacterium, assembly GCA_031279715.1. GTDB lineage: Bacteria > Verrucomicrobiota > Verrucomicrobiia > Methylacidiphilales > JAAUTS01 > JAIRPN01. The sequence goes on from JAITHY010000017.1 coordinate 10,585, forward strand.
ATGTGCTGGTGCCGCGCAAGGAGGGGAGTCTGTGAGTATGCAGCGGGTGATGATTTTTTTCAGGACGGGCAAGCTGCTGTTGTTCATGGCACTGTTCGGGCTGGTCATTTGGTGGGTGATTGCCGGTCGGGTGGACGGGGAGAAGATTGCCGGCAATGCGCTGCAACTGGAACGGCAAGGCTTGGCGGCGGTGGGCGCGGTGACGACGTTCGGCAATCCGATTGCACCGATGGCGACGGAAACCCGTGTGAATCAGCGGCGCGAGGAGATTAAACCGGCTCGCTCAGCGGCGTTGTATGTTGACCCGCAAGCGCGGGTGAGCGACGAGTTCGCGCCGTTCGGCAGGTTGCTGGAATGTCAGTTGGTGGTCACGCTGGATTCGAGCCGCGCCCAGACGCCGATTGTCGGGCAGGTGACACGCGATGTTTGGCACAACGGCAGGCTCATCATTCCCGCTGGCGCTGAAGTTCACGGCATGGCGCAGGCGGATCGTTCGCGTGACCGCATCACGGCGCAGGACAAATGGGTGTTGGTGTGGCGGTTGCCACGGCATCCGTTAAACGGTTGTGAATTGCCGTTGACTGGCGTCGCGTTGGCATATTTACCGGACGCTGACGGTCGTGGTTGGAACATTATTGACGGCAGCGCGGGATTGCCCGGCGAGGTGATTAAAACTGACAAGTGGGCGGAGATTAAATTGTTCGCCGCGACGTTTATTCAAGGCATTGGGCAGGGGCTTGGGTCGTCGGAGATGTTGTATGCCGCCAACGGGGTTTATCAATCGTCAGCGGGCACGATTAAGAACAGTCTGGCGAAGGGCGCGGAGTTGATGACCCAATCCTACGCGCAGCAAATTCAGCAGGCGATTCAACGCGACGGCTTTTTTGTGCGGGTGGCGGCGGGGACGCCGTTTTACCTCTACGTGACGCAAACCATCGATTTGGCCGACGCCGGTGTCGGTGTGGCCGGAGCTAACAATCAACGGAGAAATCAGAAATGAAGAAACATCGAAACATCACCATGCCGCAGTGGATCAAGGAGGCCGTCAGGGAAAACGGCTTTGTCGCCGCCGTGGTCGGTTTGTCCACCCAGGCTCGTTACGGCAAGGCGCGGTTCTTTGAACTGCTGGCGCACGGGTTGTACAATCGCTGCAAGCTCGACATTGAGAAGCGCAGCACCACGCGCCCGCCGTTATCGTCCTCGCCGCCCCGCCGCAAGAAATCCCGCCGTGCGCTGGCGGCGGTGTCATTGCTGGCGTTGTCGCTGTGTGTGAACGCTTGCAGCGTGCCGACGCTGACACCCGCCAACGGGGTGCCGTGTTTGCCGACCACCACGCCCGGCACGCTGCTGGACGATAACCAAAGCCGGTGGGTGCGGAGTGAGGAGCAAGTGAGGCAGTACACCGTCAACCCGTACCGCGACCCGAATAATCCGAACTTGCGCCACGATGCTCACAATGTGCAGCGGCTGGAGGAAGCGGCGGTGTGGGATTTGCGACCCAATCCGCCCTTGTCTTCCGGCGCGGCGCCGGAGCGGACGGTGCCCGCCACCGTGTTGAATCCAATCAAGGCTGAGTTGGAGCAGAAGCTGGCCGAGCAGCAGAAATACATGGCGCTTATCATTGAGCAGAACGAGCAGTTGTTGCAACAGGACGCGGCGCGACGGCAACAGGCGGAGGAGATGAATGAGTTGCGGCTTCAGACTGACGACGCGCTGAATCAAATCGGCAGTTTACGCAACCAGCTTGAGGTGGAGCGGCAGTTGCGCGAGCAGCCCGACGGTGATGCCGCCAGACCGTGGTGGAAATTTTGGAATCATTAACCGAAGGAGACAAAGTATGACAACATTAGCCGAGAAAGTCCGCCGCGCCAAGGCGGAGAACCCGAAGGAGAAACCCGTTCCGCCCAACTCGCTGAAGATGGAGGGGTATTGGGAAAAAGACAACAAGGACGGCAGCAGTTGGGTTGCCGCCGCCATTGGCGTCAAGCCGCAGGACAGCGACATGGTGTTGAATTTGCAATTCATCGAAAACCATTCCATCCGCTGGACGAGCAAGAAGAAGGTGGAGACGCCCGCCGGTGTCAAGACGTGGCACTTGCCCGACGGCGTGTACAAGGCGCGGCTGGTGGCGGTCGCTAATGCTGAGCCGGAGTGGTTGCATTTCGCCGTGATTGACGGACAGCGCGAGGAGTTGACGGAAACGCAGGTGTTCGGAATTTTCACCGACCCGCACACGCCGGAGGCAACATGAGCAAGAAAATCACCCTTGATGTCAGCGACGAGATTATGGACAAGTGCCAGCGGGCGTCGGAGCAAATCGCCAGGTTGCTGCCGGTGGCTGTCAGCGTGCCGCCCCTGTCGCTGTTGCAAATCAGCATGGAGGCCGCGTTCCACAAAGAGGACGCTGTTTCCATCGCCAAGAAATTCGTCAAGAGCCTGACCAAATCCGATTGGCCGGACGCTGACGCTAACCCAACGAGAGGAAATTGATATGCCATTGGTGGAAAAATCACGAAAGAACGGCGCGACGGAAATGTTCAACGACGACGCCGAGTTTGAATTGCCCGTCAACCCAGAGATTGAACAAAAAATCGCTGACTACAAAAAAGCCCATCCCCGCCTCGCGGCGACTGTCAAACAAATGCCCCGCGAGCGGCTGGAAAACGCCTACATCCTGCACCGGCTGGAGCGTGGCGAGCGGTTTGAAGTGTACCGGCAGAAAGTCGTGGCCGCGATGGACAAGCCCGAAAATCAGGAACTCAAACAGCAAATTGAGGACAAGCTTCAGCATGTCCTTGACCCGAAAGTCAAAGCGCGTCTGTTCGCTCGGCGGGCGGTACAAGCAGCCGGAATTGGCTCGGTCAAAATGTGCTGAACTTGACCTGTAACCGCACGGCATGACCTGCCGTGCGGTTTTTCGTCATCACCAATTTATGTCACCATCACAAATTTCCAAAGACCGTGTGGAACCCGCCGTGAGATGGCCGGGCGGCAAGTCCCGCCTGCTTAATGAAATTCTGCCGTTGATTCCACCGCACACTTGCTACGTGGAACCCTTTGCCGGTGGTTTGGCGGTGTTGCTGGCCAAAGCTCCCTCGCCGGTCGAAGTGGTTAACGACATCAATCACGACTTGGTGAATTTTTATCGCTGTGTCCGTTTTCATCCCGATGCCTTGCAAACCGAGTTGGAATGGGTGTTGAACAGCCGCGAAGAGTTCAACGATTTGCGCCAGCAAGCCGGTTTGACTGACATTCAACGCGCGGCACGGTGGTTTTTTCGCAATAAAACTTGTTTCGGCGGAGTTCGCATGACGGCTTTTGGCACCTCAGCCATGAGTCCCATGAGTTCGCGGGCAGGGCGCATGGATGCGATTCGGGTGCTCAACCGCCGCTTGGATAAAAC
>JAITHY010000035.1 GCA_031279715.1 Verrucomicrobiales bacterium
GGGGCGCGACGCGATATTGCGAACGCTCGCTGACAGTGGCTTTGACGCGCGCAAAGAGGTCATTTTGGAAGAAGACCCGCTGCTGCCGCCCGACCACGGCGAGGCGCAATACCAAATCCGCCTGCTGAATAATTCCACCGACCACTGGACGCTGGAGGTGGTGACGACGCGCTCGTCCGTGCTGGTGATGACCGACGCCTTTTCCAAAGACTGGCGCGTGAAGGAACTGCCCGGCAGCGTGCAAACAAATTATCACATCCTGCCCGCGAACCATGCGCTGAGGGCGATACCGCTCGCACCCGGCCGCCACGTCATCCGTATCGAGTGCGTGCCGCGCGGCTGGGGCGCAGGCGTGAACATCAGCGTGCTGGCATGGCTGGCGCTGGCGGTGCGCGGCGTGAACCGCGATTTGAGAAAGTTACTGGGAAGACTTGCCGCTGACAGTGACCCCGAAAAAACGGAGGGCGGAGCATGAAGACGACGGACAGCGTGGTGATTATGCCGACGTTCAACGAACGGGAAAACATTGAGAATATCATCCGGGCGATTTTCGGTTTGGCGAAGCCGTTTGACATTTTGATTATTGACGACGGCTCGCCGGACGGGACGTCGGGCGTGGTGAAAAAATTGCAGGCCGAGTTTCCCGAACGGCTGTTTCTGCTTGAACGTGCGGGGAAACAAGGCCTGGGGATGGCGTATATATGCGGCTTCAAATGGGCGCTGGAGCGGCGCTACGATTACATTTTCGAGATGGACGCCGACTTCAGCCACAGCCCCGACGACTTGCCCAGGCTGCACGCCAAGTGCGCCGAGGAGGGCGCTGATGTTGCCATTGGCTCGCGTTATTGCAACGGCGTGAACGTGGTGAACTGGCCGCTGAGCCGGGTGCTCATGTCCTATGGCGGGTCTGTCTATGCGTGGCTGGTCACCGGCATGAAGCTCCGCGACACGACCGCGGGTTTCAAATGCTATCGCCGGCGGGTGCTGGAGACCATCGAGCTGGACAAAATTCGTTTCAAGGGATACGCCTTTCAAATCGAGATGAAATTCACCGCCATGCAATGCGGGTTCAACTTGGCGGAAGTGCCGTTAGGGTTTGTCAACCGCCGGCTGGGCGTGTCGAAGATGGACGGGAAAATTTTCGGCGAGGCGTTTTTTGGCATCTTGCTGTTAAAATGGCGCAGCTTTTTCCGCCAGTATCCGGCGCAAAAAAACACTGGCGTTTTGCGCGAAAACGTTTAATTTAACAACTCCTATGCTTAAAAAATTCATCGCACTGGGCGCCGTGGCGGTTTTCGCCATTGGCTGCGCTAACAATGATGGCAACACGGACAATTCCATGCCGACGCCGGCGGACGGCACAGCCGCTTACGGTCAGGAGACGGAAACGCTGCCGACTGGCGGCAGCTACACTGTGGTCAGTGGCGACTCGTTGTGGAAAATCGCCCGCAAGCACAACACCTCGGTTGAAAAACTCAAGGCGGCGAACAATCTGGATGGCGACTTGATTCGTCCCGGTCAGGTGTTGGCGATTCCCTAAGAATTTTTAACGCAAAGGCGTAAAGTGACAAAGACCGCAAAGGATTTTTCCTTTGCGGTCTTTGTGTTAATGAAGCTGATGGTCAGCGCCGTTTCCGGCGGGATGAGGCGCCTTTTCGCCGCCCGTCATTGCCAGCGGCTTCTTGCAATAGTGTGGTGTACGTGTAATTGAAATTGTCCAGCTTCACGCGGGGCAGGGGTTTGTTAATCAAATATTCAATCGCGGTCACGTACTGCTGCTCAGGCGCGGTGAAGATGGTCAGCGCGTCGCCGGTGCGGTTGGCACGGCCTGTGCGGCCGATGCGGTGCACGTAATCCTCCGGATTTTCCGGCACGTCGTAATTGATGACATGGCTCACGCCCTCGATGTCCAGCCCGCGCGCGGCGATGTCTGTCGCCACCAGCACCTCAACCTCGCCGCTGCGGAATAACTCCAGAGCCTTCGTTCGCTGGCCTTGGGAACGGTCGCTGTGGATGACCTCCGCCTTGTGCCCCTTCGCTTGCAACGCGTGGCCGAAGATGTCCGCGCCCACCTTCGTGCGGCTGAACACAATCACGCTCTCGTAATTCGTGCGGTCGAGCAACGCCATCAGCAACTCGTCCTTTTGGTTCATCGCCACGGGGTAGAGCACGTGCTGCACTGTCTCGGCGGGATTGCTGCGCCGGCCAATCTCGATGGTCAGCGGCTCCTTCATCGCCCAGCCGATGAGGTCGGCGAGGCGTGGCGGAATGGTCGCGCTGAACAACAGCGTTTGACGGTTGGTGTTGCAATAATTGATGATGCGCCGCACGTCCGGCATGAAGCCCATGTCAAGCATCCGGTCGGCCTCGTCGAGCACGAGCACCTCGATTTTGTCCAGTTTCACCGCGCCGTTTTCGATGTGGTCGAGCAAACGTCCGGGGGTGGCGATGACAATATCGGGGCGTTGGGCGAGTTCCTGATGTTGACGGTCATACTTGACACCACCGTGGAGCAGGCTGGAGCGCAAATTGGTGAAGAAGGTGAAATCGTCGCTCGCCTCCTTGACTTGCGCGGCAAGTTCGCGTGTGGGTTCAAGGACGAGACAGCGTGTGTGGCTGTGTTTTTTCAGTTGGCTGACGATGGGCAGTATAAAGGCGGCGGTTTTGCCCGTGCCGGTTTGCGCGCTGCCGATGAGGTCTTTGCCGCTGATGATGACAGGGATGGCTTGCGCCTGGATGGGTGTGGGGTCGAGGTAACGAAGCCGTTGCGCGGCGTGAACGGCGTCCTCGCCAAGTCCTAGATTGCAGAATGACATGGAAGTGGATGTTAGCCGCAAAAGCGCGCAAAGAAATCAAAAAAATAAAAATTAGCGCTTCAAACTTGAGCCGTCACGCCCAGCGGCTAGATTGTCAGGTTGTGATGGATGAGATGGTCAGGGTTAAAAATTTGCGGAAGGAGTTTGGCGCGCTCGTGGCGATTGAGGATTTGTCGTTCAGCGTCGCGCGCGGGGAGATTGTGGGGTTGCTGGGTCCCAACGGGGCGGGGAAGACGACGGCGTTGTCGATTTTGATGGGGTTGGTTACGCCGACGGCGGGGTCGGTGCGGGTGTTTGGGTTGGAATTGGAGCGGAACCGCGTGGAGGTGTTGCAGAGGATGAATTTTTCCTCGGCGTACACGGCGCTGCCGTCGAACTTGCGGGTGGAGGAAAATTTGACGGTGTTCGCGCGGTTGTATTCGGTGAAAAATCCGCGCGAAAAAATTAACGAATTGCTGGAATTGTTGGAGATTGCGCATTTGAAGAAGCGCGTGGTGGGGCGCCTGTCGTCCGGGGAGTCGGCGCGGGTGAGTTTGTGCAAGTCGCTGTTAAACGACCCCGAGCTGCTGCTGCTCGACGAGCCGACCGCCAGCCTTGATCCGGATATCGCGGACAAGGTGCGGAAATGGCTGCGTCAGGTTCAGCGGGATCGGGGGATTGGGATGATTTACACTTCGCATAACATGCGTGACGTGGAGGAGGTTTGTGATCGCGTGCTGTTCATGCAAAAAGGCAAAATTTTCGCCGAGGGGACGCCGCGGTCGATTGTGGCGCAGTTTCAGGAAAAATCGTTGGAGTCGTTGTTTATCCGGGTCGCGCGGAGCGGGGATGTGGAGGAAGTATGAATTGGTCGGTTATTTTGGGGTTGGTTTTGCGGTACACGTATATTATACGGCGCTCGGTGCCGCGGATGATTGAGATGTTGTTTTGGCCGATGCTGGATTTGTTGGTGTGGGGTTTCTTGACGATTTACTTGCAAAAACTGAACCATGGCACACCGTCAGCGGTGACGTTTTTACTGGGGGCGATGATTTTTTGGGACGTGCTGTTTCGCTCGCAACAGGGGATGACAGTGTCGTTTTTGGAGGACGTGTGGACGCGGAATATTATCAATGTGTTCGTCGCGCCGGTGCGGGTGCGGGAGTTTTTGACGGCGACGGCGCTGGTGGGGTTAATCAAGGTGGGGATTATCATAGTGCTGCTGACGGTGGTGGCGTGGTGGTTGTATGGGTTTAATTTGACGGTGCTGGGGTGGGGGCTGATTCCGCTGTTTGTCAACTTGATGGTGATGGGCTGGGGCATCGGGATGGTGACGACGGCGCTGATTATGAGGTTCGGGCAGGCGGTGGAGATGCTGGCGTGGGCGATTCCGTTTTTGTTTCAGCCACTGTCGGCGGTGTTTTATCCGGTCAGCGTGCTGCCGCCGTGGTTGCAAGCGGTGGCGTGGGGTTTGCCGTCAACGCATGTATTCGAGGGGATGCGGTCGGTGCTGGCCGGTGGCGGTTTTCCGTCCGGTTATTTGTTGTGGGCGATGGGGTTGAACGCGGTGTTTCTGGCGGCGGAGACTTGGTTTTTTATGTGGATGTACCAATCGACACGGGAGAAGGGGTATCTGGCGAAGCTGGGAACGCAGTAAAGTCAACCCATAAGCAGCCCAATCACGCCGCTGACGGCGATTACCGCGCCGATGAGGTTTCTCATTGTCAGCGTGTCGCCGTCGAGCCAGTGTGTCAGTGGCATGATGACGATAGGCGTGGTGGCGACGATGGCGAGGACGATACCGCTGGGCGTTGTGGACAAGGCCCATTGAAAACAACTCACGCCGATGACGGGGCCGGCGAGGGTGTGGGCGAGAATCCAGGGGGAGAATTTTTTCCCCGGTCGGGTGAATGGATGCCGGCTTAACCAAACGCTGACGATGATGCTCACCAGCAGCGCGCCGCCCAGCATGCGCTGGAAGGTGGCGGTGGGGGCGTTGATGTGGGTGTTGGCGGCGTGGTTTAACTCAAAAGCGCGGCGGCTCAGCACCGCGCCCCAGCCCTGACCGGCAGCGGCGAGGGAGCCGAAGAGAGCGCCGTTGATGAATTGGGCGCGCGGGATTTTAAGGTGTTCCGCCGGGGCGAGGGAGATGCTGACGCCCGCCAGAATAATGCTGATGAGAAGAATTTGCCAGCCGTTCAGGTGTGTGCCGAGCCAGAGCCATTCGGTGAGGCAGGCGATGGGGGCGGCGAGGCATTGCGCGAGCAAAACGGTGCGGCGCGGCCCAAGGCGGGAGTAGCATTCGAACAACGCGAGGTCGCCGAAACCGAAGCCCACCGCGCCGCTGACGATGAACATAATCAATCCCGCCCCGGCAAATCCTTGCCCCAACGTGAAGACGTAGGCGCCGAGCAGACACAGCGCCAGCAGCGAGCGGCAAAGTGTCGCGGTCATGCTGTTGGACAATTTAATAACCCTTCCCCCGCACCAACCGGAGCAGGCGAACGACAGTGTGGTCAGGAGTGAGGCGAGCATTTGGGGAAAAATGCTAGCCGGAAGATTTGGGATGGCAAATTGCAAATCACCCGTTACCATCATCGTTCATTATGCGCGCGTTTGAATTGTGGGCGGGGTTGTCGAAGGAATTGAATCATGAGATTTTCGAGGCGGCGTGCCTGAATGAAAAGCGATTGTACCGTCACGCCGTGGAGGAGTTAAGCGAGGGGTTGCGCCGTCGTCCGCAGGTGGTGCTGGAGTTGCCGCGCGCTGCGCGCCATGAGTTGTTTCAGCCGCTGATGGGGTTGCGGCAGTTTGACACGCTGGGGTTCAACTTGGTGATTAACTGGCTGCGGAAGAAGTATGAGCCGCTGTTGGTGAGGTTCATGGACGGAGTCGGTGCTGAGCATGACGGGCATGGTTGCGCGGAGGTGTTTCCCCAAAAAGTGCCCGCCGCCAAGCTTGAGCGGGCTTGCCAGTCGCTGTATGAGCAATTTCCGGAGGAGGCGGTGACGTTCTATTTGCGCTTGTTCTCCAACATCACGGGAACGGACTGGGGGGTGGAGCAGTTTGTCAAAACCGCGTGAGATTATCTTGGT
>JAITHY010000115.1 GCA_031279715.1 Verrucomicrobiales bacterium
AGTTCGAGGCGAGTGCCATGGTCAGATACGTGCACTACTTGCTTGCGCTGTTCGGCGAAACGAAACAATGTTTTGATTTGTAAATTGAGCCAGCCGCGATTGCCCGCCGGGTCATTGTCGAGCGCGCAAACCAGCGGTTTGCCGGTGGCCATGGCCAAATCAATCAGCGGTTGCGAAATTGAATTACCGCCCATTGAGGCGATAAATAATTTGTGCGGTGTGCGCCAGGTTTCCGGCTGCTCCGGTCGGCCGGTTTGCAAACAGTAATAGCTGATGGCGTCAATCGGACTTTCGACCACGACAATTTTTTCCGCCGCCGACAAGTTGCCGATGGTGAACGGCGCCAGTGTTTTTTTGCCGACGAACATCCGCCAGCAGGAATCGTGCTTGGTGTCGCGCAAAAAAATACTGCGGTGCTGACCGTCAGCGGACTCGCCGACGAACGCCACGGCGGGGCGTTTGAAGGTGGGATTTTTATCACGGTCGATGTGCTGATAGTCAGTGGCAAAAATTTTGCCGGCGTCGTGCATGGCGTCAATCAAGCCCGCCGGCAGCCGGCGCTGTTTTGTCAAATAATCGCGTGCCACCGGCCAGACGTGCTCGTGCCGCTGCGCGTACTTGGCGGCGGCCTCTTCAAAGGTTGGCTCCGGCGGCGTGGCGGGTTCGGCTTTTGGGAAAATAGGGCGGTGCGATTGCTCGGCTTTGATTTCGTGATGCAATCCGGTTAACCACGCCACGGCTTCGCGGAAGTTGCAATTTCTGACGTGCTGCACCAGCGAGATGGAGCCAGCGCCGCCGTGGTCGGCGTGATGGTCGAAAAATTTTTCCCCGGTGACGTTGATGGCAAACTGTGAATTTTGGTCTTTCCACATGGTGGACTTGCCTTCTTTTTTGGGGGACAAGCCGAGTTTGGCGGCGGTTTCGGCGACGGGAATTTTTCGCGCTTGGTCAACTTGGTTTGGTGGAATGAGTGACATAATTTCAGTCCAGGTTTAATTCAAATTGCTCAGCGTCAAATTTTTCTCGGAACAAAAAATTTTGACCGTGGATGACGTTGTTCAACCGAAATTTGTAACCGTCCACGGTGAAGCTGATAATGCGTCCATCAATGGCGTGGCGGGCGTCCTGACCGTACAACTCATCGATTTGTTCAAGCGACATTTGCGAAAGCCGGTTCAGGATTCGCTGACGGTCGCGGGTGGCCATTTTGGGCGCGTTGCCGATGCAGCAGCTGGAGATTTTGTTCATAATCTTCCTTGATTGCGGTTAGCGATTTGATTTGTTTGTCAGTCAATTCTTGAAAAAATTCGCGGAGTAAATTTGTAGGAATGGCGGTCAGCGCGGCGCCACACAGCGTTTTGTCCACGCCGTCAAGCTGACCGTCAGCGAGTGTGGGCAACAACCGTTTGACGGTGTTGAGGTGACGCTGCCATTCCTGTTCCTCCGGCAATTTGAGGCGATGTTGCGCCGACAAAAATTTTCGCGCCTCGGTGACAATGTTCGGCCAGTGGCTGAAGAGATACCAGGGCTGTTTTGGAAACCATTTTTGAGCGCACGCGGAATTGACGCCGGCGACGGTTTCGATGATGGTCAAATCCACGTCGCTGATGACCGTGAGGCGGCGCAAATCGCGTGTTTCGCGGTCGGTGAGCGGCAGGTGTCCGGCGCGATTGAAGATCGCGTTGAAGCGCGCAATCAGCGCCCAATCGTCGGGAGTTTTTTTCCCATTAGCAATTTTTGAAACAAAGTGAACGCCGGTGATGGGCGTTGAGTTGGTCTGTGGTGCGGAACCGGCGTGAACCTCGATAAATGGCTGCTCAGGAGTTGCGGCGACTGCCGCGACTCCGTCCTGCCCCAAGCCGCTGACGGCGGGGCGTTCTCCAAAACTGCGGTATCGGCTTTACGTCGCAAAAATACCGCCGTTTGGCTCATTGACCACCTTCAGATAGGCCACCAAACGCGCAGAATGGCCCTCTGGCGCGTTTTACTGACAGCGAATGAAAAAAGGGGGGCGCGAATAAAAATTCGCCCATCAAACACGATGGATTTGTTACAATCCGTGTTACAATAGTCACCAAATACTGACCAACACAACATCGGAGCGACAGGATTTGAACCTGCGACCTCGTGGTCCCAAACCACGCGCTCTACCAAGCTAAGCTACGCTCCGTTTATTTTCTAAAAATACCTCTTGCATCTTATCAGGCTCTCCGCTATCGTGAAAAGCTAATTTTTTAAAACCAGCAGATTTATGACAAAAAACGAATTGGTACAAGCCGCCCTAAGCAAAACGGAAAATCCGCAGATTCTGATCAACATGGTCTCCAAGCGAGTCCGCCAGCTCGGTTCCGCCGCGCGTCCACTTATCCATGTCGAGCCGCGTATGACGTTCATGGATGTCGCGCTCAAAGAAATTGCCGAGGGCAAGCTCACTTACAAATACATCGACGAAGAAAACAACGCCCCGCAGCCAGCCTGACGCTGACCGTCAGGCGCCACGCATGAGCGACCCTCAAATTCAAAACCACAAGGCAGGGCGCGATTATCACGTCCTTGACACCCTTGAAGCCGGAATTGAATTGCAAGGCACCGAAGTCAAATCCCTGCGAGGCGGGCAGGGCAACCTCAGCGACTCCTTCGCCCGCATTGAACGCGGCCAGGCATGGCTCCATAATTTTCACGTCTCTCCCTACGACAAAGGCAACCGTGAAAACCACGAACCCAAACGCATTCGCCGCCTGCTTCTGCACAAACACGAAATCTTTAAACTGCAAGGCATGGTCTCCACCGAGGGCAAAACTCTCATCCCGCTCAAGGCCTACTTCGACAAAAACAGCCACTATAAAATCCTCCTCGGCATCTGCAAGGGTAAAACCCACGGCGACAAACGCCAGGATATCAAAAAACGCGACACCGACCGCGAAATCCGCCGCGCCATCACCAACCGCCTGAAACGCGGATAGTTTTCCCCATGAAAGATTGGATTCCCAGCTTGGTCAAACTACTCGGCAAAGCCATCGTCAGCGTCGATGAAACAACGCGGCGCGAACACGGTGGCGACGCCTGGTTCGCACATGCCATGCCGGACGCTGTTGTCACCCCGCGCAATATCGGTGACATTCAGCGGCTCATGCGTTTCTGCCACGCGCGGCGCATCCCCGTCACCCCGCGCGGCGCCGGACGCGGCTACGTCGGCGGCTGCGTCCCCATCAGCGGCGGCGTCTCGCTCTCGTTGAAAAAACTCAACCGCATCTGTGAAATCAACACCACTGACTGTGTCGCCATCGTCGAACCCGGCGTCATCACCAGCGACCTGCAAGATGCCGTAAAAAAACTCGGCTTGTTCTACCCGCCCGACCCCGCCAGTGCGAAAGAAAGCACCATCGGCGGCAACCTCGCCACCAACGCCGGCGGTCCCCGCTGCTTGAAATACGGAGTCACCCGCAACTACCTCCTCGGCATCAGCGTCATACTCGCTGATGGTCGCCTCATCCGCTGTGGCGGGCGCACGCACAAAAACAAACTCGGTTTCAACCTCACCGACTTGTTCATCGGCAGCGAGGGAATGCTCGGCATCATCGTCAGCGCCACCCTGCGGCTCATCCCGCTGCCACCCGCCCGCGCCGTTCTCGTCGCCAACTTCAGGCGCGCAAGCCAGTCCGCCGCCGCCGTCAACGCCATCATCACTTCCGGATTCCTCCCATCGGCACTGGAAATCGCCGAC
>JAITHY010000005.1 GCA_031279715.1 Verrucomicrobiales bacterium
TCCTTTGGAATATTGCCGCCGACGACTTTGTTTTCCACGGTGTGACCCTCGCCACGTTTCAACGGCACAACATCAATCACCACGTGACCATACTGACCGCGACCACCGGACTGCTTGATGAGCTTGCCCTCGCCAACAGCGGCTTTCGTGATGGTCTCACGGTACGCAATTTGCGGCGCGCCGGCGTTGGTTTGCACGTTGAACTCACGGCGCAAACGGTCGCAAATAATGTCAAGGTGCAACTCGCCCATGCCTTTGATGATGGTTTGCCCCGTTTCCTCGTTGGTGACAACCTGGAAAGTCGGGTCTTCCTCAGCGAGCCGTTGCAAACCCTCGCCAAGCTTCTCGCGATCGCCCTTGGTTTTTGGCTCAATCGCCATGGAAATAACCGGCTCGGGAAACGACGGCGGCTCCAGTACAATGTCAAAACTTTCGTCAGCGAACGTGTCACCCGTGCGCACATCCTTGATGCCGACGGTGGCGGCGATGTCGCCCGCGTACACCGTGTCAATGTCCTCGCGCTTGTCCGCCTGGATTTGGATGATGCGGCTGACACGCTCGCGCTTGTTGGTGCGCGGATTATAAATCGTGTCACCCTTGCTGATTTGGCCGCTGTACACGCGGAAGAAAATCAACTTGCCCACAAACGGATCGGACCACAACTTGAACGCCAGCGCGCAAAATTTGTGGTCATCGTTGGTCGGCGCCTCGACTTTTTTCTCCGCGTCATCGGGATCCTGACCAACAGCGGCGGGAATATCTATCGGGCTGGGCAAATAGTCAATGACCGCGTCCACCAGACTCTGCACACCGCGATGCTTGAACGCCGATCCGCCGACAACAGGCACAAATTTGTTCGCAATCGTTGCGCGGCGAATCGCCTCTTTCAATTGCAACGCTGACGGTCTCTTTTCCTCCAAAAACATCGTGCCGATTTCATCGTCCTGGTCGGCAACCGCCTCAATGAGCGCGTCCAGCGCCTTCGCCGCCTGGTCTTTCAATTCAGCGGGAATTTCCTCGACGCTGTAGGTGGCGTATTTGCCGTCCTCCTGATCAGTGTAAACGTGCGCCTTTTGGTTCACGATATCAAGCACACCCTTCAACTCGCTCTCCTTGCCAAGCGGCGCCAGCACCGGCCAGGCATTGGCGCCAAGTTTCTCGCGCATCTCTTTGACCGCGTTCTCAAAATTGGCGCCCACACGGTCCATCTTGTTCACAAACGCGATGCGCGGCACATTATATTTCGTCGCCTGACGCCAAACTGTTTCCGATTGCGGCTGAACACCAGCGACGCCGCAAAACACCGCGACCGCGCCATCCAGCACGCGCAACGAACGCTCAACCTCAGCGGTGAAATCCACGTGGCCGGGCGTGTCAATAATATTGATGCGATTCTTCGTCCCCTCGAAAATCTTGGTCAGCCCGTCCTCTTTCTTCACCGGCCAAAAACAAGTCGTCGCCGCCGAGGTAATGGTAATCCCACGCTCGCGCTCCTGCTCCATCCAGTCCGTGACGGTGTTGCCCTCGTGCACCTCGCCGATTTTGTGAATCGCGCCCGTGTAAAACAAAATACGCTCCGTCGCCGTCGTTTTTCCGGCGTCAATGTGGGCGCAAATCCCGATGTTTCGCGTTCTTTCCAATGTGTAAGCCCTAGCCATAATAATACCCTAAAAATTTCCCACCGTCAGCGGTTACCACCGCAAGTGCGCGAACGCCTTGTTCGCCTGCGCCATGCGATGCACATCATCGCGTTTCTTAATCGCGTTACCCTGACCGGCGGCGGCCTCCTTGATCTCAATCGCCAGCGCCTTCGACATCGGCACACCCTTGCGATTTTTCGCGTTGCCAACAACCCACCGCATCGCCAACGCCAACTGACGGTCAGCGGGCACCTCCATCGGCACCTGATAAGTCGCCCCGCCCACGCGTCGTGATTTCACCTCCAGGCGCGGCTTCACCGTGTCCACCGCCTTGTTTAAAATGTCGAGCGGATTGCCCTCTTTGTTGTCCTTGTTCGCCTGATCAATCGCGCCGTACACAATCCGTTGCGCGACCGATTTCTTGCCGCGTTCCATGACCGCGCTAATCAAGCGCCCAACCACCGTGTTCTCGTAAACCGGATCCGGTAAAATTGCCCTTTTCTCTGCTTTGCGACGACGTGCCATATATATATCCTGTAAAATTATTTCTTCGCGTCCGCCTTCGGCTTCTTCACACCGTACTTTGAGCGCGACACATTGCGGTTCAACTTGTTCGTATTGCTCGGCCCGACCGCGCCCAGCGCGTCCAGCGTCCCGCGCACAATGTGATAACGCACGCCCGGCAAATCCTTCACACGCCCGCCGCGCACCAGCACAATTGAGTGCTCCTGCAAATTATGCCCCTCACCGCCAATGTAGGCGATAACCTCCTGCCCGTTCGTCAACCGAACCTTGGCCACCTTGCGCAACGCCGAGTTCGGCTTTTTCGGCGTGCGCGTCATCACCTGCACACACACACCGCGCCGGGCCGGCGCTTTTTGCAACGCGGGCGACTTGGTCTTGCTTTTGACCGCCTTGCGTCCGCTTCTCACGAGCTGGTTAATCGTTGGCATCTCAATATCCTTCAATAAATTTTTTTCACTAACAACCCAAACTAAAAAAGCGCGCCGGTAAAATCTCACCATGCGCGCTTGCAACCAAGCTATTCATCGCATGGAGGACGGCTTTCATCACCGTCACACGCCTTCGCCGACACCGGCTTTTTCCCGCTTCTTTCAAACGGGATTAAAAGTTCTACGCATTTTTTTTACAAGTGCAAGAAAAAAAATAAAAAAAATTATTTTTTTTCATCCTCGGCTTCCCGACAGCCCCGCTGACCATGCGCCGCCAAATTTCCCGCCGGCTTGTTTCCGGCCATTTTCACCGTCAGCGACCGAAATTTTACCCTCGCCATCCCGGGAAAAATCCAGCAAAATAACCGCCGCACGCCAGTTGAGTGGCGTGCAACTTGCTGCTTTTGAATTAAATTACAGGACTCCGGTTATGGCAAAGGAAACAAAGAAGAAAACCAAGGCGGCGGCTTTGGATGAAAAAAAAGCCGGGAGGAAAAACGTCTTTTCCCGCATGGCCGCCAAGCTTAAAAAAAACGCTAAACCCGCGGCGGAAAAAAAAAGCGGCGCGCGCAAAAAAAGCGCTGACCATGACCGCCCCGCGCCCGTCAAAACTCCCGCAAAAAAAACGCGCGGGACTCTTCGCCGGCAAGAAAAAAAAACGGCGCCAGCGCCGCCGCGCGACCCTGTTATCAGCGCGCCCGCTGACGATGTGGATGCCAGCCAGGCCGCCAAGTTCGCCCTCAAAACGCCGGAGACGCCGCAACCCAAACCCTCCGCGCAAAAAATCCCCGAATACGAAAATCTCGGCGAATTGCCGGAATGCTACGGAACAAAAAAATTGTACCTCGCGGCGCGCGATCCGCACTGGCTTTACGCTTATTGGGATTTGACACCCGACCAAATCGGCGCCGCTGAGCGTCAGTCACACGACGGCAAGGTGTTCCTCCAAGTGCACACCGCTGACGGTGAGCGCGTGCAGCAAATCCACATTTCACCATGGACGCGCGAATGGTACATCGGCGCGCACCGCCCCGACCAAACTTTTTATGCCGAGGTCGGTTACTACCGGCACGACGGCAGGTTCGAGACCCTCACCCGCTCCGCGTCAGTCACCTCGCCACGCGCGGGTTTGTCCTGGCGCGCCGAGGCGCGATTCGCCACCATTCCGTTCAAATTTTCCTTCCGCGAGCTTGCCGAAATCATCCGCACCCACGCCTTGCCCGACGAGGAAGTGGCGGAAACACTGGCGCGCTTGCAAACCACCGGTTTCCCGCTGCCGTTCAAAACCGGCGCGACACTCAACCTCAGCGAGGAATCGCACCGCGCGCTGCTGGATTACCTTGGCGGCGACCTCACCCGCCGCATCCGCATGGGCTCCGACGAAATCACCGAAATTTTCCGCAAGAATAACGCCGCTGACCATGGCCTGGACCTGGCGGAACTGGCGAGCGGACAATGGAGCAGCCCGGCCGGCGGTTACGGCGCCGAGCGGGGCTTCCACGCCCACATCAACGCCGAACTCATCATCTACGGCGGCACCGCGCCTGACGCGCGCGTACGCGTGGACGGCAGGGAAATCCGCCTCAACAACAGCGGCGCCTTCCATTACCATTTTAATTACAAGGACGGCAAATACCACATTCCGGTCGAATTCACCTCCGCTGACGGTCAGGAAACACGCTCGGTGTTGCTCTCCTTCCTGCGCCTGACCGAAAAACATGGCGAAGTGAGGGACACCCCGCAACCGCCGCGCTCGGAACCCCTGGGCAAGGTGGCGGGCTGACAGTCAGTGCCGTCACGGAATTTCCAAAAACCTCGGCGCGCGGGTCAGATTCCGATTGCCGCCGGCGGTGAGCACCACCAAATCCTCAAGACGAATCCCGCCGATTTCAGGAATATACAAACCCGGCTCAACCGTCATGACTTGCCCGCGCTTGAATTTCCCGTCCGAAAAACGCGGGGCCTCGTGAATTTCCAGGCCAAGGCTGTGACCCGTGCCGTGAAAAAAACCAACCCAGCGCCCGCCGCGCCGCATAGTGGGATAGCCGCTGTCGGTGAAGTGTTTTTTCACGCGCTCGTGCAATTGCCCGCCGTCAGCGCCGGGCCGCAACTCGCGCAACACCATCCGCTGCGCGGCGCTGACGGTGGCGTATAGTTTTTTAATCGCCTCGCAAGCCGCGCCCTTGACCACGCTGCGGGTGAGATCGCCAAAATAACCCGTGCGCTGGTCGCGGGGGAAAATGTCAATCACTATCGTTTGCCGCGCCATCAGCGGGCCGTGTCCCTTTTCATGCGGATCGCAACCTTGCAGACCGCCCGCGACGATGGTGTTGGCGGGCAAACCGCCGTGGCGCACGACGGCGGCGTCGATTTCCCCGCGCAAAATTTCACTGGTGAGCTTCCGTCCGTTCCAAACAATGAAATTTTTCCGGTCAATGTCAGCGGCGCGCAAAATTTCAAAGCCGCGGGCCAGCCCGAATTCCGCGTGGCGCTGCGCGGCGGTGATGCGGTTGATTTCCGCCGCGCTCTTGAATTCACGCCGCGAAAAAAACGGCGACGCGACGCTGACGGTGACGCCCGCCCGTTGCAACGCTTGCGCGCAAGCCAGCGGAAACGCGGCGGGGACGCTGACGCTCCTGATTTTTTTCCGCCTTAACAACAGCGCCGCCACCGTTGGCAAATCCGGCTTTTTACCGTGCTTTTTCTGATACTCCTCCTCGATGATTGCCAGCGGGATGAACTCGTCAACATCAGCGACCCTGCGCGCCCGGTCAATCTCCAGCGCGCTGAACACGGCGGAAGTTTTCCCGCCGTGCTCCAACCAGACAAATTCATCCGGCGCAAAAAACTTTGTGGCGTACAGCAAGTCGGCGTTCTGCTCGCTATTGGCAACGATAAGGCGGCTGGTTTTTTTACTCATGGCAATGGACGCATTTTTACGCTAGGGTCGCCTGATGTCAATCGCCACACGCACCGGAGACCAAGGACAAACAGGACTGATGTACGGCAAACGCATCCCGAAGGATGACCCGCGCGTGGAGGCTTATGGCACGGTGGATGAGTTGAACGCGGCGCTGGGCGCGGCGCGGGCGGGCGCTGATGATGACCGGGCGCGGGCGGAATTGTTCGCCACGCAACAAGAGTTGACGGCGTTGATGGGCGAGCTGGCGGTCGCTGACGATGACTTTCAAAAATACCAAGACTCGAAATTTCCCAAGCTGACTGACAGCGCCCTGGCGCGGCTGGACAAAAACATCGCCGACCTTGAGGCGCAAAACATCCGCTTCGACGGCTGGGCAACGCCGGGGGGCGCCGCGTCAGCGCTGGATGTGGCGCGCACGGTGTGCCGCCGCGCGGAACGCCGCGTCTTCACCCTCAGCGGCCAGGCCACTGTGCGCCCGCTGATTATCAGATACCTCAACCGCCTGTCGGATTTTCTATGGCTGCTGGCGCGGAAGGAAGAAAGCGCGGCGGCTTAGTTCTTGTCAAAAACTTCCGCGGCGGTCTTCAAAAACAAATCCCGCGCCGCCCACTGGTCGCCACTCGTGCATTGCACCATAAAAATCGCGATCATGCCCGTTTGCGGATTGACCGACAAATCCGTGCCAAACGCGCCGTCGTGCCCGAACATCCCGTTGCGGAGATGATAGCCAAGGCTGTAGTTCACCCCCGTCGCGCCGGTCTGCTCCTTCCGCAACTCCGCCATCGCCGACGGTGACAAATAACGTTTGCCGTCCAGCTCGCCGTCGTTGGCAAGCATCAGCCCGTAACGAAAAATGTCATGCGTGGTCGAAAACAAACCGCCGCCCGCCTCGGGGAAACGACGCTGACGGTCACTGAACGGCGCGGTGAGGTGCCCGACTTTGCCCTTCGCGTAACCGGTCTTGTCCTTGTTCGGCCCGTAAGGATGGGCGAGGCGGGCGATTTGTTCCGCATTGGGCCAGAATGTTGTTTCGGTCATCCTCAGCGGGTCAAAGAAACGCTGTTGCAAAAAGTCCTCATAAGACAGCCCGCTGACAATCTCCACCACACGCGCGGCGATGTTCATGCCCTGGTTGCCATATTGGTACTTGTCACCGGGCTGCCACTGGAGCGGGCCGGTCACCGACGCCAGCGCGCGCATCCTCAGCGGCGTGCTGTCCGAGCCAGTCTCACGCTGCACCTCGGCGCTGCCAGTCAGCCCGCTGGTGTGGCTCAACAAATGGCGGATGGTGACCGGGCGTTCCGGCGCTTTGAGCAACGTGTGCCCCCGGTCACTCTCAGCGGCGACCTGCCAGCGTCCGAGTTGCGGGATGAATTTGGCCACCGGATCGTCCAGGCTGACCTTGCCCTCGTCCACCAGCATCATGATGGACGCGCCGGCAAACATCTTGGTCATGGACGCAATCCAAAACACGTTCTCCTCGCTGATGGGCTTCTGTTCCCCGACATCAGCGTAGCCCAGCAGATTTTTGTAACGCACCCTGCCCTCCTTGTCCGCGATGATGGCGATGACACCCGCGAACTTAAAGCCGTCAAGATACGGCCCCATCGCCGCGGCGACCTCCGGGCTGGCGGGCGGCTGACCGTCAGCGCTGACCTTTGCCGCCGCCAAAACACACGCCGCTGACAGCGCCGCCGCCAGCAAATGTTGCCGATATCTTTTCATAAATTTTCCCGCCGGGGGTCAGTTGTTATTTCGCGCCGTTTGTTGATGAACAGCCTCCGCCTCGGGGAGCCACTGCTGGATTTGTTTGACACGTGCCGCGTCGGAGGGGTGGGTGCTCAGCAACCCGGACGTCTTGTTGCCGCTCTTTTTGGAATAATCCTCCATGCGCTGCCAGAAGCCCACCGCCTCCCGCGGGTCGTAACCCGCCCGCGCCATGTATATCAATCCGTAATGGTCAGCCTCCGACTCGTCCCCCCGGCTGAACGGCAGCGTCAAGCCCACCTGCGCGCCGACGCCCAACGCGCCCATCACCATGTCCCGGTTTTGCACATTCTTGAAGTCCAGCAACGCGCCGACCGCCGCGCTCCCATACTGGATGCCCATGTCCCGCGTCATGCGCTGTCCGCCGTGGCGAAACTTGACATGCGCCAGTTCATGGCCAATGACAGCGGCAAGTCCCGCGTCGTTGACCGTCAGCGGCAGGATGCCGGTGTTGACGCCGATTTTACCGCCGGGCAGCGCGAAGGCGTTGGGCGTCGGGTCGTCGAACACAACGACTTCCCACTGCGTGTCGGGCATATTGATGACCTTGATTAAGTTGTTGGCGACGCGCTGAACCTGCGCATTGGCAACGGGATCGCGCGACACCCTGCCCCCGGATTTAATTTGCGTGAACGACTGCGCGCCGAGGCTCGCCTCCTGCGATACGGAGGTGAGGATGAACGCGCTTTTGCCCGAGTCCTCCATGTGGACGCAAGCGCCAATGACAACCAGCGCCAAGGCGGCGCTGACGGTGACAGCTAATTTGGCCGGAGTTTTCATAAGCGGCGATGATACCCCCAACTCCCGCGCCCACTCCAGCCTAAACGTCAACCGCGGCAAGAAATATCATGTCCGCCGAAAAAAAAATATAAAAAAACCTTGACGGGGCATGGTTTTTGTATAGCTTGGGCGGCCTATGGTGCAGAGTATAATCGCAGAATCGCAGAATCGCAGAATCGCATTATGAGCCATCTTTGCCCACTCCGCTCGTAAGGGGCGGAACTTTTTCCTCTTCCCAGCCCATTTCAACGACCCTTTTTACTCTTCCC
>JAITHY010000046.1 GCA_031279715.1 Verrucomicrobiales bacterium
GCGTGGCGCCGCCAGGTGTCCATTCCGCTGACGGTCAAGACGCGCGTCGGGTTCGCTGACGCCGACGGGTTTGAGGACATTTTGCAAATTTACGCCAGCTGCGGGATTGATGCGCTGACGGTGCACGGGCGCACGGTCAGGGAGATGTATCGCAGCGCGGTGCATTTTGAGCTCATCGCCAAAGCGGCGCGGGTGATGCCTTGTCCGGTCATCGCCAACGGCAACATCATCAGCGCGCGCATCGCGGCTGACATTCAGCGGCAGACTGGCGCGGCGGGCTTGATGATTGGCCGCGGCTGCATCCGCAATCCGTGGATTTTCACGCAAATCCGCGAACTGTACGCTGACGGAGCAGTCCGCACCCGGCCGACATTGCGCAACCTCCGCGAATACATCGACGTCCTCTGGCATGAAACCAAGCCCGCCGGATTCACGGAAAAATTGCAAGTCGCCAAGATGAAAAAATACCTGAATTTCATCGCGCAGCATATCGACGCTGACAATGCGTTCGTTCATCAAATCCGCCGCGCTGACAGTGAGCAAAGCTTTTTCCAAACCTGCGACAAATTTCTAAACAACGACGCTTTTTTTGACTCCGAGACGCCGGACAAGGCGCTGGCCAACGCCGGCAATCCGCGCATTGATTGTTATTAAGTTGCGCTGACATCCAATTGTCAACTTCCCGCCATCAACACGTCACCCGCGCCGGATAGATTTTCATCATGGTTTCACTGCCAATCAATCATCCGTCCGCCCGCCGCTCATCGTCAGCGGGGCGCCGCTGGAATTCTTCCACCGATGAAATCCTTCTCAGCGGCGAAGTCTATGCCGTCCGCCTCGCCCGAGACCGGGACGAAATACGCCAGGCCCAGCGCCTGCGTTTCGAAATTTTCAATCTCGAACTGCACGAAGGCCTGGAAAGCTCCTATCTCTCCGGTCTTGACCGCGACGATTTCGACGCCGTTTGCGAGCATCTGCTGGTCATCCACAACATCAGCCGCGAAATCGTCGGCACCTACCGGATGCAAACCGGACCCAACGCCGCCCGTCACCTCGGCTACTACAGCGCGCAGGAGTTTGACTTCACACCCTACGAATTTTACCGCCCGCAAATCGTCGAGCTTGGCCGCGCCTGCATCCACCACCAACACCGCAACCTCGCCGCGCTCAACCTGCTCTGGCGCGGCATCATCGCCTACGCGAAAAAACACGCCGCGCGCTACCTCATCGGGTGCAGCTCTCTCACCTCGCAAGATCCGCGGCTCGGCGCGACCACCTTCCGCAACCTGTTTCACCAGTTCATGGTCAGCGAGGAATTGATGACCGAGCCGCTGCCGAAGCACGCCTTCCGCCTGGAAGAAATTTACGACCAATGCCCGCCCCCGCCGCGCCTGCTGCGCGCCTACCTCAACATCGGCGCGAAAATCTGCGCCGCGCCCGCGATGGACCGCGAGTTTAAAACCATCGACTTTCTCACATTGATGGACTTGGAAAACTTGCCACCGCTGACCGCGAATCGCTATCTTAACCGGCACTCATGATTTTGCGCCAAACCGGAAAATTTTTGCTGTTCGTAATATACACGCTGACCGCCAGCGTGACCGGCTTTCTCACCCGCCGCCGCGCGGCTTGGACGCAGCGTTGGGCGCAACGTTATGCCCGCCTGCTCAACCTGACCGTCACCGTCAGCGGCGGCATCCCGCGCCGGGGCCTTGTCGCCGCCAACCATCTCGGCTACCTTGACATCCTCGTCATCGCCAGCGTCATGCCCTGCGCCTTCGTCTCCAAACACGAAGTCCGCCGCTGGCCCCTGCTCGGACGCCTCGCCACGCACGCCAACACCGTCTTCCTCAACCGCGCCCACATCCGCGACCTCGCGCCCGCCGTGGCGCAAATGAAACACCGCCTCGCTCAAAAACTCCCGCTCGTCCTGTTCCCGGAAGGCACCAGCAGCGACGGCCTCCGCATCCTCCCTTTCCGTCCCTCCCTGCTGCAACCCGCCTGCGAACTCGCCGCCCCGCTGACCGCCACCCATCTCTCCTATCAACTCGACCGCGGCTCCGTCCCCGACGAAGTCTGTTACTGGGGTGACATGACCCTGCTCCCGCACTTGTGGAACCTGCTGGGCAAACCCGCCATCCGCGCCCAAGTCCGTTTCGCACCGCCGTCAGCGCCCGCCGGCGACCGCAAACAACTCGCCGCCCGCCTGCATGCCGAGGTGTCGCGGCTGAGCTTGAACATCCGCGAATGATTCGCGGCTCATTGTCAGCGGCATTTGTCCACCCCAACCGAACGGCGTCGCCACAGGTAAAAAATCACCGGATACACCAGCAACTCCATCACCGCCGAGGTGACCACGCCGCCAACCATCGGCGCGGCAATGGGTTTCATCACATCAGCGCCGACGCCGGTGCTCCATAAAATCGGCAGCAAGCCGAGCAGGATGGCGCTGACAGTCATCATCTTCGGACGGATGCGTTGCACGGCGCCTTCGCGGATGGCGTCGAGCAAATCACCGACAGTGCGCATCCGTCCCGCCCGCTGACGGTCATCATAGGCGTGGTCAAGATAAAGCAGCATCACGATGCCCGTCTCGGCGTCAATGCCGGCCAGCGCGATAAGCCCGACAGCAGAGGCGACGCTGAGGTTGTAGCCGCACAACCATAACAACCAAAACGCGCCCACCAGCGAAAACGGCACCGCCAGCAGCACGATACCCGTCTTCACCACCGACTTGGTGTTGAGATAAATCAACAGAAAAATAATCAATAGCGTAAACGGAATGATGACTGTCAGCGTCTCCTTCGCGCGCAGCAAATATTCAAACGTTCCCGCCCACTCCATGTGGTAACCCGTCGGCAGCGGCACGCCGCCCTTGATGTGCGCCGTCGCTTTTTCGACAAAACCCGCCACATCCGGCGCGGTGCTGTCCACCGTCACGAAATTCACCAGCCGCCCGTTCTCGCTTCGCAACATCGCGGGACCGAAGTTGTAACGAAGTTCCGCCACCGCTGACAGGGGCACCTTCGCGCCCGACGGCGTGGTGATCAAAATCTGCCGCAACGCCGCGATGTCGTTGCGAAAATCCGGCGCGTAACGCACCGCCACCGGATAACGCTCGCGCCCCTCCACCGTCATCGTCAGCGTGTTGCCGCCGATGGCCATCTCCACCGCGTCGTTCACATCCTCGACGCCCAGCCCGTACCGCGCCAGCGACTCACGGTCAGCGGTAATGTCAAGGTAACGCCCGCCCGTGATGCGTTCCGCATACGCGCTCCGCACACCGGGAAAACTCGCCAAACTGCGCTCAATCTCCTCGCCCAGCCGGTTCAACTCATCCAAATCCCCGCCGTAAATTTTGATGCCGAGGTTCGAGCGAAATCCCGTGCTCAACATCTGCGTCCGCGTCTGAATCGGCATCCAAAACACATTGCCCATCCCCGGCGTTTTGAGCGCCCCGTCCATCTCCGCCAGCAGCGAATCCCACGTCACCCCCGCCCGCCACTGCCCGCTCGGCTTGAGTTGTATGACCGTCTCGAACATCGACAGCGGCGCGGGGTCGGTCGCCGTCTCCGCCTGTCCCGCCTTGCCGAACACCGTCAGCACTTCGGGAATTTTCATGATAATCCGATCCTGCCAGTTCAACACCCGGGACGCCTCGCTGACCGCCATCCCCGGCACCGCCGTCGGCATGTACAACACCGATCCCTCGTTCAGCGGCGGCATGAACTCCGAGCCGAGTTTCGCCAGCGGATACCATGTTGACGCCAGCACCAGCGCCGTCACCGTCAGCGTCGCCCAGCGGAAACGCAGCACCCCCTCCACCGCCGGACGGTACAGCGTCATCAACAGCCGGTTCACCGGATTCGCCCGCTCCGGCTTGATTTTTCCGCGCACCAGCCACGTCATCAACACCGGCGCCAGCGTCACCGACAGCAGCGCCGCGAACAGCATCGCAAACGTCTTCGTGAACGCCAGCGGCTGAAACAACCGCCCCTCCTGCGCCCCCAGGCTGAAAATCGGCGCGAACGAAACCGTGATCACCAGCAGCGAGAAAAACAGCGGACGCCCGACTTCCCGCGCCGCCCGCAAAATAATCTCGCGCCGCCGCTCCCCGCTGACCCCGCCGTCAGCGGCGTGCTCCAGCCGCTTGTGCGCGTTTTCAATCATCACAATCGCCGCGTCAATCATCGCGCCGATGGCGATGGCGATGCCGCCCAGCGACATGAGATTCGCCGTCAGATGAAATTGCTGAAACGGAATAAATGACATTGTTATCGCCACCGGCAGCAGCATCACCGCCACCAGCGCGCTCCGCAAATGCCACAGAAACACCACGCACACGAGGCTGACAATGACGCACTCCTCGACCAACTTCCACGTCAGCGTGTCAATCGACCGCTCAATCAACTCCGCGCGGTCATACACCGGCACAACTTTCACGCCCGTCGGCAGCGACGTCTCCAGGCTCCGCAACTTCGCCCGCACCGCCTTGCTCACTGTCAGCGCGTTCTCCCCGTGGCGCATGATGACAATCCCGCCCACCGTTTCCCCGCGGCCGTTGAACTCCGCGATGCCCTGCCGCATGTCCCCGCTGACCGTGACCGTCCCCAGTTGCCGCACCAGCACCGGATTCCCGCCCGCGTCCGCCTTCACCGCGACCCGCTCAATGTCAGCGGCGGACTTGAAATATCCCCGCCCCCGCACATAAAATTCCGTGTTGGCAACCTCCACCGTTTTTCCCCCGCTGTCGCGGTTGTTGCGCCGCACCGCGTCCGCCACCTCGCGCAACGACACGTCATAGGTCACCAGCTTGTTCGGATCAAGATTGACTTGATATTGCCGCGTGAATCCGCCGACCGTCGCCACCTCCGCCACCCCGTTCACCGCCCCCAGCGCATACCGCAACGTCCAGTCCTGAAACGCCCGCAACGACGCCAAATCCTGTTTCCCGGACTCATCCACCAGCGCGTACTGAAACACCCACCCCACGCTGCTCGCGTCCGGCCCAATCTGCGGATTCACCCCGTCCGGCAACACCCCGCGCGCCTGGTTCAAGTACTCCACCACACGGCTGCGCGCCCAATAAATATCCGTCCCGTCCTCAAAAATCACATACACGAACGACTTGCCGAAAATGGATTCCCCGCGCACAAATTTCACCTTCGGCGCCGAGATGAACAGCGACGAAATCGGATAAGTCACCTGGTCCTCGATGAGCGTCGGACTCCGCCCCTCCCAGTTGGTATAAACAATCACCTGCGTATCCGACAAATCGGGAATCGCGTCCAACGGCGTCCGCATCAGCGACCATCCCCCCAACGCCACGCCGATGACGACAAGGAGGCACACCAGCAACGGATTCCGCCCGCTCCACACCGTCAGCCGTTCAACCAAAGTCAGCGATTCCCTTTCATTCACGCCGAATGAAACGCCGCTGACGGTCAAATCCCTCAAAGTTTTTGCTTTTCAATTTCACGCCGCTGACCATCATAGTGGCATGAAAACAATCCATGCCATCCTTGTTTTGGGTTTCTCCGTCATCCTCAGCGCGCGGGCGGACGCCGCAATCGCCGACTCGCTCAACGGCAAACTGGTCACCGCGCAAGGCAAACGCTTCGCCGCCTACGACGCCAAACAACTGGCGGAGACCAAATATTTTGCCATCTATTTTTCCGCGCATTGGTGCCCGCCCTGCCGTGAGTTTACGCCAAAATTGGTTGAGTTTTATAATCGCCTCAAACCGCGGCATCCCGAATTCGAGTTGATTTTCATGAGTCGCGACAACAGCGAAAACGCGATGCGTGACTATATGACCGGCGACCAAATGCCCTGGCCGGCGGTGAAGTTCAACCGCGTTGCCGATATCAAAAAACTGGGTCAATACGCGGGCAAAGGCATCCCGTGCCTGGTATTTATCAACGCTGACGGCGAGGTTTTGTCCGACTCCTACGTTGACGGCAAATACGCCGGACCGAACAAAGTGTTGCGTGACATCGAGGCAACCTTGAAATAATCATCAGCGCGCCGCGACAAAAGCGTCCATCACACGGCCGAAAATTTCCTCCGACGCGGCGGCGTGACGCTCAGCGGCGGAGCGGATTTCCGTCTCGCTCTGAATCCACGGGCCGCTAAGCTTGAAGTCGGCGCGGCAATCCTCAATCATCGCGCCGATGTCACCCGGGCCAACTTCCAAATGAAATTGCAGCGCGAGAATTTGCCCGCCGTAACTGAACGCCTGGTGCGGACACGCCGCGCTGGACGCCAGCAACGCCGCGCCCGTTGGCAAGTCAAAATTATCGCCGTGCCAGTGCAACACCCGCTGACCGTCAGCCAGCGCTGACAAGGGCGAACTCGTGCCGGTGAGCGTCAGCGGATGCCAGCCGATTTCGTGAAAAGGATTTTGATGCACGCGCCCGCCGAGAACGTCAGCGAGCACCTGCGCCCCGTGGCAAAAACCCACCACCTTGCCGCCGCGCGCGAGAAATTTTTCCACCCACCGCCGCTGTTCCAGCAAACACGGAAAATCGCGGTACTGGTACACATTCGCCGCGCAACCCATGATGAACAGCGCGTCAAAGTCACTGTCAGCGGGCGGCGGCGGCTCGCCGAGATTGAAACGGGTGACCGTCAGCGAGTGCCCGCGCCGCGCCGCCCAGCGCCTGGGATTGCCGCACCCTTCGCGCGGGAGATGTTGAAAAACGTGAAATTTCACGCTGACAGTGAAGCAGGTTTTGCGCCAAAAATAAATTTCATTAACGCCGGGGATTATTTACAATAGCGCCATGCCTGTTTTGAAAATCACCACCAACGTCACCGTCAGCGCCGCTGACAAAAAGGAATTGCTCAAAGCCGCCTCGCGGCTCGCGGCGAAGGAACTTGGCAAACCGGAAAGCTACGTCATGGTCAGCGTCAGCGACGGCGCCTCGCTGATGTTCAGCGGCAACGACCAGCCCGCCGCGTTCGTCGAATTGTTCAGCCTCGGCCTGCCGGATGACCAAGCGCCGCGACTGTCAGCGATGGTCAGCGGCCTGTTGAAAGAATCGCTCGGCATAGACCCGCGCCGCGTCTATATCAAAATGTCCGACCATCCCGCGAATTTGTGGGGGTGGAACGGGGAGATGTTTTAAGGTAGCGACAGAAATTCAATCGCCGACTCGGAACAGCCACTCACCGTCAGCGGCTTGGCAGAACCGCAGGCGGTAAGTGCTGGTTTTTCCGTCGCTTTTCCTGACGATGATTTTCACGGGATAAATTTTTGTGTTCGCCGGCACTCGGCGCCATATGTTCATTGTGTCGAGGAGAGACGCGCCGTCAGTGTCGGTTCCGGTCATTTGGTCCGTCATTCGCTCTTGAAACTCCAGCGTCATAAACAAGTTGGTGTCGCCCACGGTTACCATCCTGTCGCCATAAACAATTTCCATGCCTCGTTCCATGTCCGCGAATTTTCTTTCAAACTCCGCCGTGTCGAAGCCGTCCGTCAGCGACTTCGATGACGTTGCCGCGTCGTATTTCATGTGCACCTTCAGCACATTTTTCACCACATCGGAACTCGGCGCGCCGCGCGGCACGCTGACGGTGGACGCCGCGGTTTGCTGACGTGCTGCGGGCGGGCGCGTGGCGCGCGGATTCCACAGAGTTAAAGCCAGCACCAGCCCCGCGGCACTCAAGAATAAGAGTAACAAGAATAGTATCCAGCTCGTGACGCCCACCAACAGCGGCTTGAGTCAGCCACGGCGGGAATAATTGTTGTGCAAAACATTTTCTACGTAATGAATTTGTTTTCTGCCGCTGGTCAAATACCAGACCACGGACAGCGCAAGCGCGACAAACCATATGAACAGCAAACTGATGGACATCAATAAAGCGGACAGCAAAACCATGACGCTGATGTTGAGCAGCCAGATTTTAGTTGCCGTCGCCTCGCTTTGCTTGCCAAGTGTCTGCCAATTTTTAAATGCAAATAAACGCCAAAAATCGGGCTGAAAAGAAAACTCCAGGCTATTGCCGCGCTTGGATTTCACAAGCTTGGCGGCTGGAACGATGGCGGCGGCGGCATGGGCGGCACTGGCGGTGAGGTTTGAAACACCACGCCAAAACTCACCCACTCCTGTCCGCCTTCGGGACAAACGAGACTGTTCACGTTCAGCGTCCCCGCCGCCCGCAGCGCGGTGATTTGCTCCACCGTCAGCGGCCCCGCCACCTGATTGTCAGCGTCAACGTAGTAGTAGTTCATAATTTTTCAACCTTCCATCCGCTGACAATGGCATCACTATCAGCGGTCCGCGTTACCGCAACCTGAATTCCGTGTAGGATTGCAACAGTTTGCTCTTGGGTTCTTTTTGTTCACTGTTCCTGCTTGGGTCGGCGGCATCCGGGATGCTTTCAAAACCAAACCGGTCTTTGACAACCACCGCGATGGTATGATTAACCTTTTGCAAACCGTCGGCGCTCACTGCGTCAAGGTATTCTTTTTGCAAGGCGCGGTCGTCTTGAATGAGCGACAGAATTCGGTCTGTCATTTCACGAGCCATGATGTTAATCGCCTTGTCCGCCACTTGTTCCGCTGCTGATGATGATATTATACCACTCATATTTTCTCCTGTTTGTTATTTGTGTTTTTATTAACCACTGTCAATCTCCGTAAGAACTCGAACTCACCCAGTCGCCAAAGCTGTCCTTGCAAAACCAGTATGGAATAGATTTACCCTCCAAATCAAACGTCCCCATAAGCTCCAGAAGGGATTTCTTTTCCTCGTCTGTCAAAGCCAGCGTGTTAAGTTTTTCCTGAAAAATTTTCTCATCTTTGCTCACAGTAACACGCACGGGATAAATGCGGCTGTTACCTGGAATTAGCACGCTCTCTCCGGATTTTGTAAAAAATTTGTCACGCACCGCCAGTGGCTCGGTCAGCATATTGCCATATTGAATTTTCCATGAAAACAGAATGTAATGCAGTTGTAAAACCTGATATGTTATTCGCCGGTTGTTTAATTGATTTATCATGCTGGCAGTGGCATTAAGCGAATTAGAATTGTGACCAGGCTTCCTGAGCAAGGACAATCCTTCTTTCAATTTAACACCAATTTGTTTTTCCCGAACAAGCCAGTTTTGCAAAACCATGTCGGCAATCGTCGCCGCGTCAGGCGCATCATTCGGTGCCGGCTGACCAATGACGGTCACAGCGGGTGGTAATTTTTCAGCCGAATATTTTTCCAAAGCATCGTGCAGTGTTTTTATACGGGGCAAATTTTCTTCCTTTATGAAGAAAGGCAGAACTTCAAGCAAACCTTCTTGCTCTTGTTTAGTCAATCCCGCGCGGTCGGTTTTTTTCGGAGCTTTTTCAACAACAGCGGCGGGTGTGTCCGCTGACGGTGACGACGAATCATTTGTTTGCGCGAATCCCGCTGACGCTGACAGTGACACCGCCAGCCCGATGATGATTTTGTTCATTTTCTTAATGTGTGAAATCCACACACAGAATAGGAAATCAGGCGCAATAGTCAAGTGTGGATTTCACACACCAATGAAACACACTTCGCCAGCAAAACATAAAATTATCATTGGCGCGCGGGTCAGGAAGGCGCGGCTGGCCGCCAGGCCCGCTGTCACTCAGGACGACCTCGCGGGACGGCTCGCCAACTTGGGCGTCGCCGTGGACCGCAGCGCGGTGTCGCGCATCGAGAGCCAGACGCGCTTCGTGATGGACTACGAGGCGCGAGCCTTGGCGCGGGCGCTGAGAGTCACCGTCGGCTGGCTCCACGGCGAGGGGTGAGTGGCAGCGGCGTTTTTTTCGCCGGCAAAAATCTGCGCACGGCGTCGGTGAGTTGTTTCGCGGTCGGCAGTTTGCCTTTGAAATTTGGCAACAGCTTATTGCCAAATTAAGCGTTGCTGATTTTCAGCGGACAAATCTCGCGCAACTTGCGCGAGAAATTCGAGCGCAGTTTTTCCTATATGCCAAAATCATCCAACATGGCGCCATCGCGTTCCGCAAAATTCCTGTTCGTGAACGCGCGGTTTGGTGTAGAGTGTCACCGCACCCGCGAGACAACCGCATGAGCGAGCAATAGCACATTGAATACAAGCAAAGCTGGCAGGAGGACAGTTTGAAAACCGTCTGCGCCTTCGCCAATGCTCAGGGCGGGACGCTGTTCGCCGGCAAAGACAACGCCGGGCGCAGTGTCGGCGTCGCTGACGCTCAGCGGCAACTGGAGGACATTCCCAACAAAATCAAAAACGCGCTCGGCGTCACCGTCAGCGTCAACGCTCGCAAGGCGGGAAACAAGACCGTCCTCGAAATCAAAGTGCCGCCGTATTCCGTGCCGATTTCGCTGCGCGGACGTTATTACTTCCGTAGCGGCGCCACCACGCAGGAATTGACGGGCGCTTCCCTGAACGAATTTTTGCTCAAAAAATCCGGCCACACGTGGGACGACGTGATTGAGGAACGCTCGTCGTTCGCTGACATTGACAAAAAATCGGTGCGGCTTTTTTTGCGCCGCGCGGCGGACACCGGACGCCTGGCGGTGGAGGAAAAGCTGCCGTTGCCGAGGCTGTTGGAAAAACTGCGCCTCGCCGAGAACGGAAAATTGAAACGCGCCGCGCTGGTGTTTTTCGGCAAAGACCCGAGCAAGTTTTACCATGGGCTGCAAGTGCGTATCGGGCGTTTCGGCAGCGAGACCGACTTGCGTTTTCAGGAAAGCGAGGAGGGCAACCTCGTGCAGTTGCTCGACGCCGTGCTTCAGCAACTCGACCGCAAATTTCTCATCCGTAACGTCAGCTTCGAAGGCTTGCAGCGCATCGAAACCTGCCAGTATCCCATGCCCGCGCTGCGCGAAATTTTGCTCAACGCGCTCATCCACCGCACCTACTTCGGCGTCCACACGCAAATCCGCGTTTACGACGACCGCATGACCATTTGGAACGACGGCGGTCTGCCGGACGGCATGACGCTGAGGATGCTCAACCGTCCGCATGCCTCGCACCCGCGCAACCGCTTGCTGGCGAACGTGGCGTTCCTCGGCGGGCTGATTGACGCATGGGGTCGCGGCATCACGAAAATCACCGAGGCTTGCACCAAAGCCGGACTGCCGCCGCCGACCATGGAGGAAAACTCGGGCGGCTTTTTGGTGACGGTGAAATTGCCGGGCACCACCCAAGTCACCGGACAAGTCACCGGACAAGTCACCGGACAAGTCACCCCGCAAGTCGCAGGTTGGATTGTTAAAGTTCTGTCAGCCATGACATTTCCAACAACCAGCTCGGCAATCCAAAAGCTAACGGGCATCAAGCACAGGGAAACTTTTCAGCGCAATTATTTGGATTATTTGTTGAATGAAGGTTTTCTTGAACGAACCATCCCCGACAAACCCAACAGCCGCCTGCAAAAATACCGCCTGACCGACAGCGGCAGAAAAATCCTCGCGGAAAAAAATCCGTCGGGAAAATAAAAAATTTCGCGCCTGCGTGTGAAATTTGCGACGCCGCTGACGGTGAAATATCATCGTCAGCGCCGGCGTTCGGCGGTAACATTCTCGCATGGCTTTGCTGCAACTTAAAAATGTTTCTTTGCGCTACGGCTCCGCGCCGTTGCTGGAGGGCGTGGATTTTCAGCTCGCTGATGGTGAGCGTGTTTGTTTGCTCGGGCGCAACGGGGCGGGGAAGACGAGTTTGTTGCGCGTGATTGCGGGGGAGGAGGTGAGTAACAGCGGGGAGATTATTCGCGTCAACGGGAAAATCATCACGCGACTCACGCAGGAAATTCCCGTCGGCGTCAGCGGCACGGCGCGCGAGGTCATTGCCAGCGGGCTGCCCGCTGAACGTCACGAGGAGGAGTGGGAGACGGCGCGGCGCGTGGAGTCGCTGATGATGGCGATGAGGCTGCCCGCTGACGCTGACTTTGCCGCGTTGTCGGGCGGGTTGAAGCGGCGCGTGTTGCTGGCGCGGGCGCTGGCGGCGCGGCCGGACGCGCTGTTGCTCGACGAGCCGACCAACCACCTCGACATTGACTCGATTTTGTGGCTGGAAAATTATTTGCTCGCGCAACAAACGGCGCTGCTGTTCACCACGCACGACCGCGCGTTTTTGAAAAAATTAGCGACGCGCATTGTGGAGCTTGACCGTGGAAAATTGTCGTCGTGGGATTGCGATTACGAAACGTATCTTGTTCGCAAGGAGGCGTGGCTGGAGGCGGAGGAAAAAAACCGGGCGGCGTTTGACAAAAAGCTCGCGCAGGAGGAGGCGTGGCTGCGGCAGGGCGTCAAGGCGCGGCGCACGCGCAACGAGGGCCGCGTCCGCGCGCTGGAGCAGATGCGGCGTGAGCGTCAGCGGCGGCGCGAGCGGCCGGGCGACGCGCGGTTTGGGCTGAGCGTCAGCGGCGTGTCGGGGCAGAAGGTCATCGCCGCCGAGGGCGTGAGTTTTAACTATGGTGAAAGGGTCATCGTCAGCGACTTCAGCACGGAGATTTGGCGCGGCGACAAAATCGGCATCGTCGGCCCGAACGGCGCGGGCAAGACGACGCTGTTGAAATTGCTGCTCGGGCAACTGTCACCGTCAGCGGGCGCGGTGCGGCATGGGACGAATTTGCAAATCGTGTACCTCGACCAACTGCGCGCCATTGACGGCGAAAAGACCGTCGCGCAAAACGTCGCCGGCGCCGCTGAGACTGTGCTGTTTCAAGGCCGCGCGCGGCACATCCACAACTACCTCGCGGACTTTTTGTTCGCCGCTGACCGCGCGCGATCGCCGGCGAAAATTCTTTCCGGCGGCGAGCGCAACCGGCTGTTGCTGGCGAAACTTTTTCTGCAACCGGCGAACGTCCTCGTCCTCGACGAGCCGACCAACGACCTCGACGCCGAGACGCTGGAGTTGCTGGAAAACCTGCTGGTGGAATACGACGGCACGCTGCTGCTGGTCTCGCACGACCGCGTGTTTCTGGACGAAGTTTGCACGAGCACGCTGGTGTTCACCGCTGACGGTGATGTGCGCGAGTTCAACGGCGGTTACTCGGAAAGTTTAAAGTTTGAAGTGTCAAGTGTTGGGCAAAAGACCGCTGACGCTGAGCCTCAAAAATCCGCCGCTGACGGTGACGCCAAAAAATCCCGCCGCCCGCGAAAATTTTTGAACCGCGAGCAGTGGGAACTTGACGCGCTGCCGGTGAAAATCGAGCAACTTGAAGCCGGGCAGGAGCGGCTTTCGCAACAACTCTGGGACCCTGAACTCTACCAAAAATCCCCTGACAAAATCGCGGAGTTGAAGTCACACTCAGCGGCGCTGGAACAGGAAATCAAAACCGCCTACGCCCGCTGGGAGGAACTGGAGCGGCTGCGCGCGGAATTCCGGGGTTAAAACCCAGTCTTGCTTTGCACTGACGGTGACCTATATTTTTCCGCCTGATTATGAACAAGAGCGGATATCACATTGCCGTCGTCGGAGCGACGGGGGCGGTCGGAGTGGAAATTTTGCGCGTGCTGGAGCGGCGGGGATTTCCCGTCGCGGATTTGAAACTGCTGGCATCGTCACGGTCAGCGGGGAAAAGGCTGGCCTTCAACGGCAGGGAATATGTTGTCGGGGAATTGAACTCCGCGGCGTTCGCTGACATTGACTACGCCTTCTTCAGCGCGGGGGCGACGCGCTCGCGCCAGTTCGTGGACGCGGCCATTCAGGCCGGCGCGGTGGTGGTGGACAACTCGTCCGCCTTCCGCATGAGGGCGGACGTGCCGCTGGTGGTGCCCGAAGTTAACCCGCGGGATTTGCAAGATAACAAAGGCCTCATTGCCAACCCGAATTGCTGCGCCGCCATCCTCGCGGTCGCGATTTGGCCGCTGCACGTGGCCTTCGGCATCAAGCGCATCGTCGTCTCCACCTACCAGTCGGCAAGCGGCGCCGGCGCCCAGGCGATGGCGGAGTTGGAGGAGCAGGTCAAAGCCTACGCTGACGGACAACCCATCACACACAAAGTTTTTCCGCACCAAATCGCCTTCAATCTTTTCTCGCACAACACAAAAGTGATGGACAACGGCTACAACGAGGAAGAAAACAAACTCGTCGAGGAAATCCGCAAAATGTTCCACGCGCCCGCGCTGCCCATCGTGCCGACATGCATCCGCGTGCCCGTGCTCCGCGCGCACTCGGAATCGGTGGTGATTGAAACCGAGCGCCCCGTCAGCGTCGCCCGGGCGCGGGAAATCCTCTCACACTCAGCGGGCGTGAAACTGGTGGACGACGCCCCCAACAACCACTTCCCCATGCCCTTGGAAGCCACGGGCGACCTCGACGTGCACGTCGGCCGCCTGCGCCTCGCCGACGCTGACAGCCACAGCCTCGCGCTGTTCATCAGCGGCGACCAATTGCTCAAGGGCGCGGCATGGAACGCCGTGCAAATCGCCGAGGAACTCATCAAACACCGCTGACCGCGACTTATGAAACCCAAATTCATCGCCGTGGTTCTGCTACTGCACCTTGCCGGCGGCCTGGCGCTGAAACTTTTTCTGTTTACCGACACCCGCAAAGTCACCCGCACCCTCCTCTCCTTGCAAAACAAAATCTCCGCGCCCATGGACAGCGGCGGCCTCGACGCGGCCCTGTATCTCAGCGGCCTGAAACCATTCTTCACACCGGAGATAAACATCACCATCAACAGCGGCGCGCTGGAAAACCAATGGCAATTTGAACGCCCCGACCTCCTCCGCGCCATCACCGCCGCCAAACAACAAAACCCCGCGCTAAGCGTCAGCCTGGCCTTCACCCGCAAAGACGTGACCGTCAGCGGCACAACCGCCCGCGTGGACACAATTGTCAGCGCGCGCCACCTCAACGAACCGATTGAACCGCAGCGATTGTTTATTATCCTGGTGCGCGACGAGGACAAACAGTGGCGAGTCTCCACCGTTGAACCCCCGCCCGCAAACCCACAACCCCAAAAACGATGAAACTGAACATTGACCACATCCCGGACCTGACCCGCCGCCCGCCGCGCAGCCCGCGTGTGCGCCTCGGCGGCTACGCCATCCTCCCGCGCGTGCTGGACAAAGGCCGCGCCACCCTCGCCGGCAAAAACGGAGAATACAAATACGGCAACCCGCTCGACCAACGTCTCTTTGACTTTCTGGGCGTCAAACCGGAAGGCTTGCTGGAACAACTCAAACTGGACAAAGGCGACTTTGAAATTTTGCAATGGCTTAACAGCGTCGCCCCGCGCGCCCCGCATGAAATCGCGCAATGGACAACCTTCATGGACAACCACACCCCGGGCACCATCGCCTTCCGCGAACACCTCAACGCCACCCTCGCCGCGAAGAACACAGAGCGCGACGACATCCGCACCCTCTTTGACCTGCTCGACCTGGACGACCACACCAGCTTCGGCGGGAAAGCGTGAGAGAATTATTTCCTTTGGGTTGAAAAAAATATAAAAAATCCTTGACGGGGCATGGTTTTTGTATAACTTGGGCGGCCTATGGTGCAGAGTAGAATCGCAGAATCGCAGAATCGCAGAATCGCATTATGAGCCATCTTTGCCCACTCCGCTCGTAAGGG
>JAITHY010000105.1 GCA_031279715.1 Verrucomicrobiales bacterium
CCACCCGCTACTTCATCGCCATGCTCTACTTCACCGCCGCCAAGCTCAAGATTCCCTCGCTGCTAAATTATTCCCTTGCCAAACCCGCCATTCCACTCTAAATAATGAGGAACCAAAAAAATTGTCCTCGCTAACGGTGTGAAAATTTGAAGAGTCCCCGTAAAAAAACCGCCGTGAAGCCGCTGACGCTCAGTACCCGCCCGCCGCTCGACCGAATGCAGCGCATCCTCGCCATGTTGAAGGGCGGTGGGACGACCTCGACGCCCGCCTGTCGTTCCGCAACTTCGAGGCGTCGGCGCCGGATTTGCGGATTTTCCAAGCCGTCGCCGCGGCGGTGAGGAACAGCGCGCGGCTGGAGTTTGATTACAAAAAATCCGGCGCGCGTGACTGGCAGCGGCGCGTGGTGGAGCCACGGCATCTGTGCGGCACCAATGGTATTGCTTCGCCGAGGACACCGCCAAGCGCGGCACCGTGCGCGTGTTCGTCCTCTCGCGCATGAAGAATGCCCGCGCGACCGCCAGCGGGTTCAAGCCGCGCAAGTTTTCGATTGAAAAATATCTGCGGCACAGCCTCGGCGTGTTCAGCGGCAGCGGGTCGCACGACGTGCGGATTTGGTTCGACGCCTTCGCCGCGCAGTACGTCCGCGAGCGCAACTGGCGCGCCGGCCAAAAAATCCGCGAACTCGCTGACGGTGAGTTGGAGTTGTCGCCGCACCTCTCCGACCTCGCGGAAATTGAGCAATGGATTTTGAGCTGGGGCGTCCACGCCCGCGCCCTCGCGCCCAAGCCGCTGACGCTCAGGTTGCGGGACATCATCCGCCAGCAGGCGAAGTATTACGGGGCGTAGTTTGCAACAAATGCAAAAAGCCATTGCCGAAACATTTGCCAGCCGCTGACCGTCAACAAAATTTTTGCGGCACAGTGTATTTTTTATTCGAGCGGAAAATTTATGGAATGCCACCATCGCCGCACGATTTCCATCGGGAGACCGATGACGTTGGTGGGGGAGCCTTCGATTTTTTCGACGATGAGTTCGCCGTGTTCCTGGTAGCCGTAGGCTCCGGCTTTGTCCATGACATTGACTTTCGTCATGTAATGGTCAATGTCAGCGGCGGTCAGGTTGCGGAAGGTAACTTGCGTGCGGGCGACTTCGGTTTTGAGTTCGCCGCTGACGCTCAGCGCGACGCCGGTGAGGACTTCGTGCATTTTGCCGCTGAGAAATTTCAGCATGGCGGCGGCGTCCTGACGGTCGGCGGGTTTGCCCATGAACTGGCCGTCGCAGACGACGGTGGTGTCGGCGGCGAGGATGGCGGCGTTCGGGTGACGGTCAGCGACGGCGCGGGCTTTGCGTTCGGCGTTGGCGAGGACGATTTCGGCGGGGGATAAATCAGCATGGGTGCGGTGGTCCCACTCGTCGATGGCGGGGATATTCACGCTGAAGGGAATGCCCGCCTCCCGCAGCAAGTCCTGCCGCCGCGGCGAGGCGGAAGCCAGGATGAGTTCGCGTCCGCTGATCATGACCTATTTTTTCGCGCCGGACAGGCCAATCCAATCCGCCAGGATGCGCGAGGTTTCCCGCAGGCTCATGTCGGCGGCGAAGGCGTCCATGGTGCTGTATTTTTTCGCCGGGGTATCCTCGTCATCGCTGTCATTGTCAGCGTCGGTTTGCTCTTTTTTGTCGTCGGCGTCGTTGCCGGTTTTTTCAACGATGTTGTTTTTATCATCAAAACTGAACGTCACGATTGGCGGCAGCTTGGCGGCGATGGCTTTAATTGTTTGGTTGCGTTCCTCGGTGCGTTTTTTGTTGTCGGCATCCTCGGCGATGCGCCTGGCTTCGTTCAGCGAGGTGCGTTTGTCTTTCAGGTATTTTTTCACCAATGCGATGTCGTCCCGCGCCAGTTTGTAGTCAGGGTCGGCAGCGACGCGCGCGGTGGAATCCTTGATGAGCGTTGGCAGTGCCGCGTCGCAGGGTTTGGGCCATGGTGTGAATTTGGCGGTCTCGATTTCATCCCATGGCAGCGCGTGCGGCAGGCTGGCCTCGCCCAGGTCGCGGTAGTCAAGATCGGACGGCAGATGGATGTCGGGAATTACGCCGCGCATTTGTGTCGAGTGGCCGTTGGGCAAATAAAATTTCTGGATGGTGATTTTCAGCGAGCCGGAATCCGGCGCCTGCCCGAACAGGCTGGGGATGAAGCGGTTTAGCTCGGCGACGGTTTGCACCGTGCCCTTGCCGTGGGTGCTTTGGTCGCCGACGATGACTGCGCGTTTGTAATTTTGCAAGGCCCCGGCGACGATTTCCGACGCGGAGGCGCTGAGTTTGTTGGTCAGCACGGTCAGCGGGCCGTTGTAAGCCAGGCTTGGCGTGTCGTCCGTCAGCGTCTGTTTGCGCCCTTGCGAATCTTTCACCTGCACCACGGGGCCTTTGTCGATGAACAAGCCGGCCAGTTTCACCGCCTCGGTGAGCAAGCCGCCGCCATTGTTGCGCAGGTCGAGAATCAGTCCGTCAATGTGTTGTTCCTTTAGTTTTTCGATGAGTCGCTTCACGTCGTCGGCGCAGCCGGTCGCGCCATCGCCCTCCTCTCCCAAGCCGACATTGTAGAAGCCGCTGAGTTTGATGACGCCGATTTTATAAGTTTTCCCGTCGGCGCCGGTCAGCGGGAAGAGTTGCGCCTTGGCGCGTTGTTGGTTGACCTTGACCTCGCTGCGGATCAGCTTGATTTCCTCGCGCGCGCTGTCGCTGCCGCCGGCGGGGATGATTTTCAGCCGCACGGCGGTTCCCTTGTCGCCACGGATGAGCCGCACGGCGTTGCGCAGCGGCATGTCGATGATATCGACAAACTCCGCGTTGCCCTGGGCGACGCCGATGATTTTGTCCCCCGCCTTCAGCCGTTTGTCAAGGTCAGCGGGGCCGCCGCTGATGATTTCCTCAATCTTGCAATAGCCTTCTTTTGAGGTCAGCACCGCGCCGATGCCGACAAGCTTGAGTTGCATGGCGATTTTAAAATCTTCCTCGCTTTTGCGGCTCATGAAATTGGTGTGAGGGTCGTAGAGCAATGACAGCGCGGTAAGGTACGTTTCAATCACGTCCTCGTGATCAAGCGCCGCCAGGTTTTTTTTCGTCAGCTCGTAGCGTTTTTTAATGGTTTTGACCGAGTCGCCGGTTTTCTTTTTTTCGCCGAGGCGGTCGGATAAAATTTCGTGCTTCAAGCGTTCCTCCCAGAGGCGGTCGGCGTCAGCGGCGCCCGCGGGCCAGTCCGCCTTGGCGCGGTCAGCGGTGTAGTAATCGTCAGCGGTGAAGTCAAACGGTTGAGCGAGCCGCTGTTGCAGCCATTTCATGCGGTCATTGGTGCGTTGCTGGAAAACTTTGAAAATTGCGAACGCGGGGGTGAAGTCGCCCTTGCGGATTTTGTCGGCGACGGTCGGGGTGAATTGGGCGGTGAATTGGTCCACGTCGGTTTTGAGGAAGAACAAGTGGTTGTAGTCGAGGTTCTTCATGAAGGTCTCAATCCATTCCTTGCTGGTGGCGCTGTCGATGGGATGGCGGGCGAAATGTTCCTCCTCAAGAAAACGCGCGACGAGGACGGCGGACTGGCGGTAGAGCTGGTCGGTTTGCTCGCCGGGTTTGGTGTC
>JAITHY010000152.1 GCA_031279715.1 Verrucomicrobiales bacterium
AGCAACAAGTTTTTGTTCGACCAAGTCGGCTTGGTTGAGGCGTGGCACGCGGACGCTGGGCGTGACCTTGAGGAGGCGGCCATTGAGGCGGGGGCGAACGAGGTGGAACGGCTCACGAACAGTCAGAATGATGATATTCCCGATGGCGGCAACGGCGGACGATTCATCGCCGAGCGCGCGGCGGTTCACACGGTGTCGCTGTGGCTGAAACAAAACGGCTGGACGGTGGTGACCAGCGAGATTGGTTATTTGGCGAAAAATTATCCTGAATTGACGCGGGAGCAACGCGCGGAGGTTGGGGAATTTCTGCAGGCGTTGGACGATCACGACGATGTT
Organism: Verrucomicrobiales bacterium; assembly: GCA_031279715.1. Lineage (GTDB taxonomy): Bacteria > Verrucomicrobiota > Verrucomicrobiia > Methylacidiphilales > JAAUTS01 > JAIRPN01. Next base: position 337 of record JAITHY010000152.1, read on the forward strand.
CACCGGGTCTGGGCTGCGGTGCGTTAAACACCAAATGAAAATTCCCGCCCCATTGCTGGCGCTTGGTTTGGCGGGGAGTTTGGGGGCCTGGCTTGGTTGCGAGCATCCGCTGATGTTGTGGATTTATCCGGCGCTTTTTTTAATCTTCACCGTCAGCGGATGGCGGCTGGGCGGAATGACGGGCACGGTCAGCGTGTGGCTGGCGGGCGCGGTGGGGTTCATGTTTTACGCGGACGCGCGGACACACTATTTTTCGCCAAATCATCTGACGCTGACGATGAGCGAACCGCGCATGGTGGAGTTTAAGATTCGCGCGCTGGAGGACGCGGCGCTGACGGTCAACGCGCGCGGGGCGGGGCGGCTGGAATTTCTCGCCGAGGCCCTGGAGTCGCGGGATGAGGGCGCGCCGGTGAGCGTCAGCGGGCGGTTGCGCGTGGTTGTGCGGGAGCCGGGGGCGCTGAGGGTGGAGTACGGCGAGGAGTTGCGCGCGGCGGGTTATGCGCAACCCATCACGCCGCCGACCGAGCCGGGCGAGTTTGACGCGCGGGGATATTATCGCGCGCGCGGCGTGTTTCACGAGTTTGCCGTCGATCCGGCGCTGACGGTGAAGCTGGGGAATGGCGGTGGAAATTATTTGCAATATTTGGCATTTCAATTGCGACGGAGCATGCGTGAGGCGTTGCGCGCCGGGTTGGAAAACTCGCCGGAGACGACGGCGTTGATGGCGGGCATGTTGTTTGGTGACAAGGGCGCGGTGCCGGAGGACATCAAGGAAAAATTTCGTGTCACGGGGACACAGCATATTTTCGCCGTCAGCGGCTTGCATGTGGCGACGGTGCTGGCGGTGCTGATGGTGACGCTGGAGCTGGCGGGAGTGGTGCGCTGGCGCTGGGCCTGGTTGTTGCTGCCGGCGCTGCTGGTGTTTTGCCTGGCGACGGGGATGCGGCCCAGCGCGTTTCGCGCGCTGGTGATGATTGCGCTGGTGACGGGCGGCTGGCTGCTGCTGCGGCCGGCGAATGTGTTTAATTTGCTCGGCGCGGCGGCGCTGGCGCTACTGGCGTGGGAGCCGCGGCAAATTTTGGACACAGGATTTCAGTTGTCGTTTTGCGTGGTGTTCGGGATGGCGCTTGGGGGTGGATGGTTATACCAAATTTTTTATGAAAAGCTGAAGCCCGATCCGTGGATTCCGCGCCGGTTGCTGTCGCCGCTGCGGGTGACGGCGGACAAAAGTTGCCGCGTGATTTGCGCGGCGGCGGCGACCTCGGTCACGGCGTGGCTGGCGTCGCTGCCGGTTTTGATTTGGAATTTTCACATGGTTTCGCCGGTCACGCCGCTGGCGAACATGGTCATCGTGCCGTTCGCGGGGCTGGTGGTGACTGTTGCGGCGCTGTCGGTGACGCTTGGCTGGCTCTGGCATTGGTTTTCGCTGCTGCTCAACCAGGTGAACTGGCTGGCGCTGAAGGTGATGGTGTTCGCCGCCGGATTTTTTGCTCAGTTGCCGGGGAGCCATTTTTATGTCGGCGTCAGCGGCGTGCCGCGGGACACGGCGCGGTTCACATTTTTCGCGCAACGGGAGTTGGCGCCCGCCTTGTTGCAATATAACGGCGGGAACTGGCTCATTGGCAGCGGCGCGGAAGCGTTGTGGCGTTGTCAAATTAATCCATATCGCAAGGGGCTTGGCATTAATTCGTTTGACGCGGTTATTCTGCCGCGCGCCGGCGCGCAGGCGATGGGCGCGGCGGTCAGCGTCAGCGGCGAGGTCGCGGTGCGGACGTGGGTGGAAGGCGGCTATGCCGGTCGCGCGCCGGGGCAGCGGCAATTTCTTGACCAATTGCGCGCGGGCAAGCAGTTCTGGCGGCGGGACGATGTGTTCGCGCTCGGCGACACGCTGACGGTCAGCGTGTTGGCGCCCGCTGAGAGTCAGCGTTTTGACAATCAGGGTGACGCGGGTTTGGTGCTGCGGTTTGCCGGGCCGGAGGGCGCGCTGTTGTACGCGGGGAATATTTCAAAAAAGGCGGAGGCCGAGCTGCTGATGTCGGGGCAGAATCTGCGCGCTGACTGTCTTGTGCAGGGGCAGAACGCGAGGCAGAATTTGAGCCGCGAATGGTTGCTGGCGGTTCGTCCGAAGTGGCTGGTGCGCCCCGCGCGCGGTTACAGCGCGGACATTTCTCTCACGCGGGAGTTTTGGCAAACGGCGTGGGAACTCGGCATTGAGGTCTTGCGCATGGAGGAATGCGGCGCGCTGACGGTGGAGCTTTCGCCGAAAGGCTGCCAGTTGCGCCCGTTCCATCAACCGCCGGGGATGACCGGCGGCACGGATTAAAAAAAATCGGAAAATCCGGGGCCTCATCTTTTGGGTTGGCAGAATTGGTGAAGTCGGGGAATATCCTGGCTTTATTATGTGGGAAAATTCGCCGATTACGTGGACGTTTATCGGGATGATTTGCGTCGGCATTGTCTCGCCGGGGCCGGACATGTTGTACATTCTTTCGCTGGGCATCGGGCGCGGGCGCTCGGTGGCGTGCGCGGGGGCGGCGGGGATTGCGGCGGGGTTGGCGGCGCATACGACGCTGGGGGCGGCGGGGTTGCTGGCGTTGGTGAGGGCGTCGCGCCACGGGCTGGCGGCGCTGAAGGCGGCGGGGGCGGTGTATTTGTTTTACCTTGGCGTGAAGACGCTGACGGCGAAGTCGGGCGTTCTGGCGGTGCGGGCCGCAGACGGCGGAATGTCGCGCGGGCGGGCGTTTCGCGATGGTTTTTTGATTAACATTTTGAACCCCAAGTTCGTGTTGTTCAGCCTGTCGTTTTTCCCGCTGTTTATTAGGGACGACAAGGGCGCGGCGGGCTGGCAGATGTTGCAGCTGGGCGTGTGCAACATGGTGTTTGCGCTGGTGATTTTTTGTGTGGTGGGCAGCTTCAGCGCGCTGCTGGACAAGGTGGTGTATGAGCGTCCGCGCGTGTTGCGGGTGATTAACCTGGCGCTGGGGCTGCTGTTCATCCTGCTGGGTGCGGAGCTGTTTCACTGGCTGTTCACGGGATGGAACGCGGGGGCGTGATTTTCCACTTAACATCAGCGGCGGTTCTGCTACTGTCTCTGCTCCATGGCTCTGATAGTGCAAAAATACGGCGGAACTTCGGTGGGCAATCCGGAGCGCATTCGCAATGTGGCCGACCGCGTCGCGGAATGGCACCGGCGGGGGGACCGCATTGTGACCGTGGTCAGCGCCATGTCGGGTGTGACGGACTCGCTCATCAAGCTGGCTCGCGAGGTTTGCGAGGAACCCGCTGAGCGTGAGATGGACGTGTTGCTGGCGACGGGTGAGCAGACCACCATCTCCCTGCTGGCGATGGCGCTGCATTCCGTCGGCATCCCCGCTGTGTCGCTGACCGGGGCGCAGGCGGGCATTGTCACCGACGGCAGGCACACCAAGGCGAAAATCGCCAACATCACGCCGGGCCAGGTGAGGAAGCATCTTGACAACGGCGAGGTGGTCATCGTCGCCGGCTTCCAAGGGCAGACGATGGAGGGGCAAATCACCACACTGGGGCGCGGCGGCTCGGATTTGACGGCGATTGCGATTGCGGCGGCCATCAAGGCGGATGTCTGCCAGATTTACACGGACGTGGACGGCGTGTACACCGCCGACCCGCGCATCGTGCCGAACGCGACGAAGATTCAGGAGATTTCCTACGACGAAATGCTGGAGATGGCCGGCGCCGGCTCGAAGGTGATGCAGGCGCGGTCGGTGGAGTTTGCCAAAAAATTCAACGTCAAGTTTGAGGTGCGCTCCAGCTTTAACAACAATCCGGGAACCATCGTGAAAGAAGAAACCAAATCAATGGAACACGTCGTCGTGCGCGGCGTCAGCGTCGAAAAAAACCAAGCCAAGGTCACCATCAGCGGCGTGCCGGACCAGCCGGGAATCGCGGCCAGGCTCTTCCAAACCATCGCCCAGGCCGGCGTCAACGTGGACATGATTGTGCAAAACGTCTCCCAATCTGGCGAGACGGACATCACCTTCACCCTCCACAAGGACGACGTTAAAAAGGCGCACAAAGTGGCCGCCTCCATCAGCGAGCTGTCAGCGGCGCGGGCCGTGACGGTGCAAGAAGGCATCGCCAAGCTGTCCGTGGTCGGCATCGGCATGCGCAGCCACAGCGGCGTCGCCTCGTCCCTGTTCGCCGCGCTGTCAGCGCAGGGGATTAACATCCAAATGATTTCCACCAGCGAGATTAAAATCACCGTGGTCATTGACGAAGCGCGAGCCGCCGCCGCCGCCCAGGCCGTGCATGACCAATTCGGGCTGAACATCACGCCCCAGGGCTAACCGACATTCAAGGGCGCCCGTTGTCCGTTGGGCTGACTGTCAGCGTTGTTCTTGGCGGGGTGCTCGTGGGCGCGGGGCGGGAAAAGCGCCACTTTCTCAATCGCCAATGAACCTGCATGGACACAAATAAAAAAAAGGCGGCCACTGAGGGTGACCGCCTTTTTTCCTGTTTGTTGTGT